>NZ_JAVRCL010000071.1:0-21098 GCF_034530775.1 Nostoc sp. DedSLP04
TGCGGCTAATCCTCTAGACTCTTGTGGGTCTTAGTTTCTAGCCAACGATTCGCACGAAGTCATCAAAGTTGTACTAGAGGGGATGGGTGCATTATTTGGGCATCCACTACCCAAAAAATTAACCATTTTAGACTTTGGCAATGGTACGACTTTGTATTCTCGTTACAATCGGGGTCAGCGAGAAGTTCACACTGCTTACCCCATCGGTGTAGAAGTTCTTATCGATGATATCTCCCAAAAAATGAAACATTTAAATGGCGGAAAAATCGGAGATCCTTCCAAAATCCGATTTTGTTTGGAAATGGGGCATACCAAGTACAGTCGTGACATCGATATCAAAGATGTATACACTGCTTGTTTAAAAGATTGGTATGAAAAATACTTGAAGAAAGTGGTGAATCTGACGCTTGATGCCAAGCACCAGGGGGATGAAATCTGGGCGATTGGTGGAGGTTGCCTCTTACCAGGATTTAAGAAGCTGTTGGAGAAAAACGGCTT
Organism: Nostoc sp. DedSLP04; assembly: GCF_034530775.1. Taxonomy (NCBI): domain Bacteria; kingdom Bacillati; phylum Cyanobacteriota; class Cyanophyceae; order Nostocales; family Nostocaceae; genus Nostoc; species Nostoc sp. DedSLP04. The sequence continues at coordinate 499 of NZ_JAVRCL010000071.1, forward strand.
CAAAATCCTGGACAATCCGGTAGAAGCCAATGTCTCTGGGCTTTTAGAGATGGCAAAAGCCATCACCAGCAAGAATCCAACTACTACATCTCTTAAATGATCCCAATGGCAGATAAAAAAGATTTAGCACCGGAAAAAGTTCGCCTCAAAGATAATTACCGAGAGCGCATATTTGCAGAATCGCAAAAACTAGATAAAAGCTACCTGGACACGCTTTACTTTATAGTTGATTGCTATTTTGTTTTCATCAAGGCTGGATTACCTGCACAACTTTTACCTGACTCACCGATTAATACTCAATCAAACCAACTCACGTCTTGGACTCAAACTCCATTTCCAGAGGAGAAAGAAGAGGATTCTTCAGGAGAAACATTCAGCCTTGATTTTGATTTGTAACCGTCACAGGAAGTTGGCAACGCTAAAGAAGGGGAATTAGCTTTAAGGGTGGTAAGTGGAATTTACACTTGTTTTGCGTAAATTCCTATCTTCCTGGATGAAAGAGTATGGGGTTGCAGGTATTGGGATGTAGGAACAGTAATTGCACGTATTTGGCATGGGCAAACATTCACCAGTAAATGTTTTACTTTGATTTTAATTCTTGACCGTGCAACTCCTACACCCTCTCATCCTGCAACATTAAGGATTTGCGCTTTTCAAGCTTGCCATTCAACCCCAGTAGCTTGTTGTAATTGGGCTATTGTCGGAGTGCGTCACTCAACAGCCCCAAAAAGTAGGTAAATATCGCAGCAAGTGTGTGCTTTCATGCAATTGTATATGCTTTTTTCAAGAAATCGGTTTGACTTCTGGTTGAATCAGGTTAAGAACAGTGTAAGGATCGCGACCAGAAAATAGCAGCTTAATCACAATTGCTGCCGCAGACTCTAACAATCGAGCATACTTCAACTCCCCCAAATCGACTGGCTCACTCCCAACATCTTCAATCAGCGAAGCCACTTGACGTTTCGCATCAGTATCGTCGCCGCAATAGAGCGTTACTAACCGCCGACCATCGAAATTAGGCTGCTCCATCTGCCAAACTTTTGCCTGACACATATTGAACGCCTTCACTACCTTAGCCTTGGGAGAATAAGCAGCGATCGCTTCTGATAGTGATACTCCATCATAAGTTTGCGTTAAGTAATTACCGTTAGAGGGGTCAACAGGATTATTTATGTCTAATAGAATCTTGTTTGCAAAAGCTTCACTTCCTCCAGCTGCTTCCATAGCTTCAAATACTGCTTGGTGAGGAGTCGCTAAAACAATGACTTCACCAAACTCTGCTGCCTCTACAGGGGAACCAGCTTTTGTCCCCTGAGCAAGTTCATGTGCCAAACTCTGTGCTTTGCTAGAATCTCGACCTGCAACAAATAGCTCGTGTTTTCCTACCCAACGTGAGCTTAAAGACTCTGCCATGCTGCCATAACCGATAAAGCTGACCTTCATTGCTATTTCTCCCTAATACAGTTCAATGGAAATAAAAGCACTATTTTTCATCTAGATTTACCACTGTAATTTTATGGGACCGCCAAACTGACGCATCTGTGCAAAAAACTGTCCTTGCGCTCCTCCATCTGGAAGTGTTGCTAAATAGACAGCAGTTTCGGCTCCTTGGTCTGCTGTAAACGGCGCATTCTCTCCTCCCATATCGGTTTTCATCCAACCTGGAGAATAAGCATTAACGAGAATATTACCACCAAGAAGTTCCTTCGCCAGAAGTGCAGTTAACCCGTTCACCCCTAGTTTGGATAGTCGATAGGAAGGTGCTATTGGGTAGTAATCATTATTAATTGCCGCCAGAGATGCCATTTCGGTTGAGACATTGACGATGCGACCGTAGTTGTGAACCTTCATCAACGGAATTAATGCTTGAGAAATTCTCAGGAGTGCTAGAACATTGGTGTCAAATGTAGAGCGCATCGTTTCTAGTTGAACTGTCAATAAACTAGATTCCTCTGGCTTGGTTGTAGGATTGATGCCGGCATTGTTCACCAAAATATCTACCCTGCTGTAGGCTTCTCTTAGCCATTGAACAAACTCTGCCACATTCAAATCACTCGTAACGTCTAGTGTGTGATAGTTCACATCAAGTCCTTCACTAGATAATTGTTCTTTAACAGCAAGACCATCTGTTTGGTTACGACTTGTTAGAACAACATGGATGCCAATTTTGGACAATTTACGAGCTATAGCATATCCTAACCCACGATTGCTACCTGTTACTACAGCAATCTTTTTCTGGTTTGTCATTTTAATAACTTTTCACAACTTTCAGTTTTACTTTACTGAAATGTTTTAAATTAATCAAATTGATTGAAATAATATATTTAATCGATGGGATTAATAGACTTGTCTGCCATTGATCTGAACCTTCTGGTCGCCTTTGAAGCACTTTTTGAAGAAAGGAGTGTTACAGCAGCAGCAACACGATTGTATTTAGGCCAACCAGCGATGAGTGCGGCACTCGCTAGGTTACGCATACTATTCCAAGATGAATTATTTATCCGAATTGGCAGGCAAATGCAACCCACAGCAAAGGCTCTGGAAGTTGCTCAAGGTATAAGAGTTGCCCTGCAACAAATTCGGCAGACATTGGAAACGAGCCAAACATTTGACTCTACTACTTCTAAAAGTACTTTTACAATTGGCAGTTCAGATTACACTAGCTATGTTGTCATGCCCAAGCTTCTAAAAATTTGTCGTCAAATTGCACCAAGCATTAATTTTCGATTAATTAGTTTTGCAAAAAACTTTGTTGGAGAACTATTAGAGCGACGAGAGATTGATCTAGCTTTGGGTGTTTTTCAAGACCCACCCAGACAAACAATACAAATGCCATTATTTCCAGAACACTTTGTCGGCATCTGTCGTGTTGGACATCCCATTCTCTTGGAGGACGTTATCACACCAGAAATCTTCGCTAATTTTCTTCATGCTCTTTTTACTCTTAGGCAAGATGAAGTTGGTGAAATCGATAATGCGCTCGCCCAGTACAACCTCCAGCGTCGAGTTGCTTTGACAACTCCTCACTTACTAGTGCTACCAGCAATCATTTCATCAACTGATTTAATTGCTGCTGTTCCATCACGATTGCTAGCACCCTTGGCATATCAAGATGCATTAGAAATTTTTGAACTTCCAGTACAAACTCAACCGTGGATGATTTCAATGCTATGGAGCAAACTTACAGAGCAGGATCAAGCCAATTGCTGGTTACGACAGATGCTCATAAGCGTTTGTGAGGAAATTTAATACATCAGAGAAGTCTTTTAACATTAATTACATACAGCACTTCCGGCAGCTATGAGGTTCATTCTAAAAGCTGAAAGCGATGATAGGAGAGGGGCAAGGAGAAAACTATATTGCATAATAGCCGAAAGCGCTGTAAGATTTAAAAATCTTGCATTGACAATTTTTTGAACTCTAAAAAGTTTAAATCACCGAGTCAAAAACTTGTTGTGCGGTTAGATTCAACTGCAAAAAAGTAGGAGACACTATAAGGTTTGTTTCTCTAAAAGGTGTCATTTGATATTCACCATCAATAAGTTCACAGACAAAAATAGTTGGAACTTTGGGACTACCAATAAATACACGTCCACCCAAAGCTGCATAATCCACAATCCAATATTCAGGTATACCCATAGCTTCATAGTCACGAAGCTTATCGTAATAATCATCCTGCCAGTTGGTTGACACTACTTCAACTATTAGTTTGACCGAACTAGCATTATGGATAACTGATTCTTTTTTCCAGCGCGTTTCAGTGTCGATAGTTTCTTGATTTAAAACAATAATATCCGGTTCGTACCCTGATTTGTCTCGGTATGGTTTAATAATGCATTCTTTGGGTATAGTCCAGATACCGCGTTTACCCATCTCTCTAATTGTGATCAGTAATTCTTCAATCAAAAAACCAGCTAAATCAGAATGCTCTCCTTTAGGCTTTGGCATCTCCACAATCACCCCATCATGTAATTCGTAACGTACTTCTGAGTTTTCTGGATACCATTCGATAAATTCATCGAAGGTCAGTAGCTTCAGTTCCGATTGTGTTTGACTCATAAAAGTTACTGGATTTATTTTTACTCCGACTGTAAGAACTGCCTATAATGCATAATTCTCACAAAATCGTGTTGCTCCTATATTATCTATGAATTTCTCTTGACTGGGCTTGATAAGATGAGTAAGTCTTGTCAAGAAGAGAGTTAGCTCCTTCAAAAGTTTTTATAATTTCAGGCGTGACTCGTGAGGTATGCACTTTGCCTGATTGAACACCTAAAACTACATCTCCATTTTTCTGTTGGATAGTCAAATCTTTGCGCTCGGTGTTAAAGCTGAGGTCATAAACCTTGCCTTTAACTTCAGTGAAACCATCTTGCCGAGATTGTCCCAAAACCATGCCAATTCTCTGAGCAATTTGAGTCAGTCGGCTGATGACTTCAAGCTCAAATGTATCTTGATTCATTACTGTCAACGCTTCGGCTGATAATTGCTCACCAGCTTTAAACCCATTAGCCACTTCTACAATGCGTTTTTTGTAATTCTCCGACTTCCCCAACTTATCTGCGGCATTATACCAATTTCTCAAGTCATCAATAGTAACTGTCGGGGACTTCTCTACACCTAGAGGTTCGGTTTTTGTACTATTAATAATGTCTGTTGTAGAAGGATTAGTGGAGAGTAATGGAGTTATAGATTGGTTAGGTGGGGATTGTGCTGTTTGTTCTGGTGGTTTCAAAAACTGCGGTCGCGTGGCGAGGGAGCTAACTTTTTGCTGATACTCAAGAGTAGATTCAATGACAGCACCAAATTTCTTGGTCATGCTCGACAAAGTTTTAGAAGGGATGGAGCTATCAACCAAGTTAAATACCGCTAGACCTTTTTTAGTTTCCCTGATAACATCTTCTATTGGTACTTGCTCCCATTTAACTTTTTGAGCAGTTAACCATTTAGTCACAGTCTCAGCTTTCTGGTTATCAACAGCCAAGCCCATGATTTCAAGTTTTTTGTTTGATTCTGTAGAAAATAAGAAAGTAGGACGCTCTTTAATATAATGTAGAATTTTCGCACTACTCTCAATCATTTCTTGTTGCTTAGGGTTCACTGATTGAGTCCCAAAAGCCTGAAATTCCTTCGTCCAAATAGTAGGATATTCAACGGTATTAGGGTCAATTTGAGCGCAAATAACAGAAAAATTACTTTGAATAATAGCGTCGGCGTGTGTAAGTTGTCCGGTTTTGAGTAGTCCAAGCTGTCTGAGCGCGTCTTTGTCTTTTTTAAAATGCAACACTCCCAAGGGTTCACCATTTAAAAACACGGCATCTCTGGTTTTTAAGGGTGGCGTTTCGATAATCAGTTTTCGGTAATCTCGATCCGAGAATGACTGACCAGAAAAATCATAAAAGTTGATTTTATTGATTTTGAGGAGATTCCCATTTGGGGACTCACCCAGCACAAAAGCTTGATCTCCAGCTTCGGAGATAGAAGTGAGTTTTAACTTTAGGGGATTACCATTTTTTAGGTAATCAACTTGTTTTAACTGTTGGATAGAATCACTGTCTAACTCACCCAAAGTCAAAGCATCAATTTTTATTTTTACTGTTTTATCAGGAATCGGCACAGTGCCAAATTCTAAGTTTACGGGTTCGGCGTTAAAAACAAGTCCTGCATAAGAGAAGTTTTTAAGTTCGCGGATCGTAATCTCAATGGGTTCATTTCCAGGTAAACCAATAGTGGCCTTAGCAGTAGCAGGTTCCACGCCAATGAAATTAGCTTGCGCCTTTGTGCCAATTGGTAACATTCCAGCCCTGGTTTCGAGCATGGCGAATTCCTTATATTCGCCGTCGCTGTCCTGTACAAATAACAATCTGGAAACGTGGCGTTCGTGTCCCGGTGGGTGGTGGCTAGCCCTAATTTCTATCGCGTGTTTTTCGGTGGGATTCCAGTCTCGACCCAAAAATTGATTCGCTTCATTATTGAGTGTGACTAACTTCGGTTCGCTAAATTGCAGTTCCTCCAAGCGGGAGATAATCTCATTGGGGAAAGCAGCGAAAGCAAAATTGGAGACTTTTTTAGCGATCGCTTGGGGGTTTGCGTTTTCTTTTCTTGCAACTTCAAGTTCATCCTGGCGGGATGCACAGATGTTCCAAGCTGCGGCGGCGGATGCAAGTTTTTCTGACTCTGGGATAGAAGCGTAAAATGTGAGAGCCGCCTCTTGTGCCTTGTCGAAAAGTAATTTAGTTTGGCTTCTAGTAAGTTCTGGTTTTAGTTCTAGGAGTTTAGCTCCCTGCATGGTCATCCCCGATTTGAGGTTGTGGTCAGTCACAGATTGTTGGCTAACTGTCCCCAGGTTGCGGTAGGCGGGTTTCTTATCCGAACCTATCTCACCATTGATTTGTGCAACTGCTAATAATTTATGCGGGCGTTCACTGTTTGTGAATTTAATCTCATCTAGGCGAATGTTCAGCGTCTGGGCTTTCCAGATTAGGGGATGCCCGTAACGGGTGAGATTGGTAATTTCAAGTTTCGCCCCTTGTGAAGTTTGCAGAATTGCAGATGGCCCTTTCTCAGTTTCACGCCGTTGGGACATCCGAACCGCAGCGTTGAATTTCAGATCGAACTCGTACTTCGCGGCGATCGCTGCAAATTTCTGCTGTGGTGTAAATTCTACTCCTTTGAATAAGTCTTTAAACTGGACTATGGGACGCGATTCTAACTGTGATTCTTGGAAATATTTATTGGTTTGGCTAATCAATAATTCTACTGGTGAGTAGCCCTTTGGTGTTATCCCCGTGTTTAAATAAACTGAACGCGACTTTTTATCTTTAATATAATTAACATCACGATACAAGTAGCGGCTGTTTTCCCGGATTTTCTCCATTTCAGGTTTTTTAGCACTTTTGAATAAATCCACCGCTATCTGGTTTTGATAACATCCTTCTTCAATCATACTCCGGTACATCAAGCGGTTAAGATCCATCGCTTGATGCATATTTTCTGGGGTTCTTTCAGAATGAGCAAGTTCAACAAACCTTTGCATATAAGGCTTGTATTCCTCTCTAATTAACTTTGGCTCTTTCTGGCGTTCTTGCTCAAACAGGGTTTCGTAATGGTTAGAAACTTGGTCTAGATAATTTGATTTCTGCTCAAAATTACCGTAAGTTTTAAGTACTTCAATTTCCGATTCTAATGCCTCCAGTGCAGTAACTTGATTGTTGATTACTCCCACACTAATGCTATCGCTCATGTGGATGGCGATTTTTTCAAAGTCAGGTTGGGTTCCAGTTTTAGGATCGTAGAATGATTGTTTTTTGAGCTTAACTGTAGGGGAATAGGCGTTTTGGGGTTGGTTCCTGTACTCGGCTTCGGCTGTTAAGTTAGGGTAGTTACTAGCTAGTGCTACACCAATACAGTCACCGTCAAAATCTCGTGCTTGGCGTTCTGATTCGGTTTCGGCTGGGTCAACTTCGCCAACATCAATACCTTGCGCTTCTAACTGTGCAATTCTCTGCTGTATACGCTTGTGGTCTTCGTCACTAACTACAATTATGCCTTCTAAGGGTTCACCGTCTGGCCCTAGTCGATCCTCAACATATTTATTATTAGAAACACACAAACCATTAGAATTTAAAAAAGGAGAACGGAAGTTAAAAACTTTTTCTTGCTCATCAAGCCAAGGGACACAAATTTCACCATTTTTGAGTTCCTTGGATGGAATAATCATCCCTCGGTCAAAAGTAAGCGTTTTCCCCAAAGCGATATCTCGCCATTGGCTCTGTACAAACCGACTTAATTCCTGTTTAACTTTTTCCGTTTCTAATAACTGCTGATGACCAAGTAAGTCAGCTTTGATGAGCTTGTACATGAACAAGTCATCTTTAGTACTCTCGTCATCTAATTCCTCATCTGCATTTAAGTCATCATTTGTTCCTAAATTTTTAATATTTGGTTCAAGGCTAGTGACTTCTCCTATTTTTAATTTACCTTGGTTCAATGATTCTTTGCGTTTTTCGTATTTTTCACAATAGTCAGCAGCAACAATTCTAGGATCATCTTGAATAGAGGCTAGTTTCTCAGCTTGTAGCTCTAATTCTTCGGCAAAATCTTTAATTCCTTGGGGAAAAGATGCCAAGAGTTGGGAGATAGACATCTGGCCTTGCTGAGATTGTCCTTTTTCAGCCAACCAAATATTTTGCTGATATAATCCTGGCTTAATTTGAGGTTTAGTCGCCCCTGCTGGTCTATCCTTATCTGTTCCTTTGAAACTACTTACAGGGAGAATTATATCGATTTTGGGTTCATTATTTGAGTCTGCGTACTTTATCTCATCTAGTTTGTATGGTCGGAGTGTTCCTTTACCAAAGCGGTATTTAGTAGTATCTTCTCCATTTCCTTCCTTCCAGCCGAATCGATGCTGGATAACACGGTAGCTTTTATCTTGCTGTGATTCTCTTGAAGTGAGCAAGTCATAAAGTTGTGTTGAAATCTGTCCATAACAATCGCCAACTAGTTTATATGCCAAATCATTTGATAATATCCCTCCATTTTCACCAGCCTTTTCAGTAGAATCATCTACTACTAGAATATTTAGCTTTTCATGAATCGCATTTTTACAAGCTCCAAGAAATATCGAACCATAAGCCCCACGGTCTTTACTATCTGGACAAATTTTTTGAATTTTTTCTAAGCATTCTTTTTCTCCATAAAGTAAGCGAATTTTAGAAGATAATAGTAAGATATGTCCATCTGGATGATTCTTTAAATCTTCGTCTGTACTGTATTCATCTGAGTGCCCAAATGAGAATTCTTTATCAGGGAAGTAAGATTCTAGTAAAGTATTACTGAGCTTTTCGGTTAAAATAGTTTTACGGTCATCTGTATAAATCCATTGATTAAGCCTGGGGTCAAAATGTTTTAATTCCAGTGTCATGAGTTTAAAAAGTTAATGAAACTTAGTTAATATTTTGGGAGGTTTATATGTCAAGAATTAAGCGTTGGATAAATATGCATAAAAAAGAATTCAATGCAGATGGGACATTAAAAGACGAAGCCCGACAAGAAATGTTATCTAAAGGTGAAGATCCCGGAGCAATAGATAGTTATGCTCGTAGAGTAAAAGTAGGGTATGACGAGTGGAAACGCCTGGACGAGACTGACCCAGAGCCGTGGCCAGTGTATACAGCTTATGATTTCTTCACTGAACAAGAGAAAAGGGAATTTAACCCTGATGGTTCTCTCAAACCTGAATATTTAGAATACGCTCGAAAAATTGGAATCAGTGAAGGTGCGCTGGAAGAACAAGAACGTCGCAAGAAAATAGAAGTTGATGGTTACAACAAAGTGTCTGCTAAATACGCAGAACAAGGTATTAATTTTGGTGCATGGCAAATGAGAGGAAGGATTGAAGACAGCAGAACATACGTTCAACGTCGGCAGCAGATGGAGCAAGACCTGCGGAACTTTGAGCCGGAAGAGAGCTTGCCTTTTGATAAAAACACTTCTTATTAAAGTAGGACAGGTTACGCTGTAAAGAAAGTTTTTATCCATCAAATGCAGTGATTTTACCTGAATATGTGAAAGAAAGCGATCGCCTCACCTTGGGCATGAAAGTAAATATTCATAAACTGCCTTTTTACTTCGTTGACTTGAAAGATTTTAGAGATTGCTGATGGAGTATCATAGTCAGTAATCGCAGTGCAGTAAATAAATATACCGCACTGTCACTGTGTTTATCTATGATGTTTTCTACTGTGTGGTAAGGTGTTTTTTGATAATTGTTTGCTAAGAGATAATTCCGATGAAGAATTATTAGATATTGATGAAGTAGCTATTTTATACGTCGCAAAACAGCAAGGAATAGCGACTAAAAAGATTAAGGTAGCCTGACCAATTATTTGCCACAAGTTGAAAGTCAGTTGAGACTGAACTTGCTTAAAGAAAACAGACTCTAACTTTTGGTGAGTCGTGCGATTTTTCAAGTACTCTAAAACTTGCAGACATTCAGATATGTCCTCGCCTTTGTAGACTTTTTGACACAGCAGAATTTCTAAGCGTTCAATGCGACGTTCTGGAGTTGATAAGTTGATATCATCCCAATCGTCCCAAAGTTTGATTTGTTGTAGTTCGGACATAATATGATTCAGACGTTGTAATTAGAGAAATTTCTCAATGCTTACAAAATTAGTGACGGTGGCGATGAGGTTTATTTTTAGAGTGTTCGTACTCTATCAACAATTGCTTCGCTTGCTCAGGCAAGATTACCTGATTCTTATTGATACGCAATTGATAACAGTAGCTCTTATTATCAGGACAGGGGATAGTGCTGGGGGTATTAATTCCAATCATCACAGAACCAAGAGCAACTGCGGAAATGGTAATGGAGTAAGTAATTATCCCTGAGCGACCAGAACCGATCCAACCACCGAGCCAAAAAAGAAACTCTTTAAATTTTTCAAAGCGTTCTTGACGAACTTTGATCCATTCTTTTGACTTTTTGAGCTTTGAATAGAGTTTGGCATTAGATGCTTTCTCAATCTGAATGTCAATGGTGCGTTTCTGGTGAGCAATTTCTTGTTCTAATCGGTACTCGTTCCATTCTCGGACACGTTGGGCGATAGCATCGGCGTGGGCGAAGAAAGCGGAAAATCCTTCATCAGATAGTGATTCGCCATTAGAGTTTTCAATGGGGACTTTCCCTCAATGCGCTCCAATATACGTTGTTCCAGTCCAGAATAAAAATTCTTAATATCCTGTTTGTTTTCCGAAAGTGCGCGGAGTACATTCTTGATATACATTTGGTTAACTAGCCCGGGAATATTTTGAGCGCGTTTTCGGGTAATATTGTCCACTAAATTAACCAATTCCTCTTCAGAAACAGATGCTTCTTCACCAAAAAACTCAGCAATTAACTGGCTCTCATCTTGGGGTTGAACTATGCCAAAGTGAGCAGCTACATCAAAATATGTTTTATTTTGCTCCTTAATTAGGTCGCAAGCTTCGAGAAAGCGCTCACACTCCAACTGACGATACTCCTTCTGATTTGGAGATAGTCCACAAGCGCTGATAATCTCAATCGCTTCAGTTAGTTCTATCTCAATGCCGTACTCTGATTTGATGTGAGTTAACATTTCCAGAATATTCATTGGTGAAAATTCAGTTTTATCGGCACGTTTTTTCGATTGTCTTTGGAAGTGTGCTGCCGCTTGCTTATAGGTTTTACCCTGTTGAATCAACGCTCGGATCACATCAAAACGGGACTGAATTTCTTCATCACTGTAATCAGCTTGGCCAATAGGTAAATTACTTGCTGTCAACGTGGCATCAACGTCTTCTACAGAGAGTGAATATGTTTGTTGTAGCAGTTCTTTGTTATAAGGCATAAATTTATTCCTAGTTAAAGGCATTTTCTAGTAAACAATCATCATCTTCGTGAGTAGGTGAAGAACTCAAATGTGTATCAACCTTGTCGGTAGGGTTTGCAACGATTAGATGATTCTCCAGTTCTTGCTCCAAGTTAAAAGTTTGAGCTAAATAAATAATTTGTTGTTGCAGTTGGTAAATTGAAATTCTTGCCTTTGATTTTAAATCTAATTCTGAAAACCCTCCTAACCACCGACAAGCTATCGGATGCCAAAAGGCAGCGATTGCCCAGATAATCATCTTTTGTCTCGGAAATTCAAGAGTTTTATTTTTGGGACTCAGATATTTTAAGAGGGGCAAATAAGGAGATGAAGTACTGAACTGAAAACGGAAATCAACTTGCTCAGGCATGATTTGCAACCTGTTGAGAATTTTTGCAAAGATAAGAGAAAAAACCGTAGTTATCAGTTAAGCGAAAGGATAAATCTGATTTAGGTCTCTCAGATAAAAATTCTTGCTGTACTAAATATTCCAAGGCATCACAAGAAATTTTTTCTGGACGTGGAAATAATCGATTCAATTCACTCTTGAAATAATGGGCAGTTCCACCAGCAAAGATAATCTCATCAATATCTGATGGAATATAACGATGCAAATAACTTGAAAGCACTCCCCAATATTCTTCACGAGCAATACTGATTGCTGATTTGATTGATTGAATTTCTAATTCTTGTAGCAAAGCATCTTCGACTCGAACTAAAGGTAATAAGGCTTTGAGATTTATTTTGGAACCAGCAGCACTAATCGCAGCCGCAAGAGTCAAAGATTTTTGTCCAGCTACCCGACGCTGTACTGATGATACTAACTTATGAAACCCTAAATCTTCTGTAACTCCACTTGTCATCGCACCCTTATCCATAATCAAAATAGAGGCATTGCGATAGCCAATCATCACCACCGCTATTTTACGCGAACGCAAGTTATGAGTAGTTGTACGCCCTCTTGAGAGCAATCCAAATCCTTCCGGGCGGCAAACAAACTCCACTAGCTTGAAAGAGCGTTTTTCACCCCTCCATTTAAAGTTGAGCAGAGCGCCTGTAATCGATATCTCAAATAATTTGCGATCCGAGTATTCTCCGTAAGGAAACAAGATGCCTAGACGAATACTCGCACCGTTGGCTAACGACTTCTTTTGGGCTATAGCACCCACAACAGCCAAGGTTTTATAAATCGCTAGCTCAAATTTTGGCTGCTCTAACTTCAAATCTGCAAAAAACCTCTGACAAATTAATCCTACACCCCAGCATTGCTGATTGTATTCAATCCAAGCTGAATTCTCTGGAGAAGATACACCAATCGCATCCTCCTCATAACTTAAAAGGCTTTGTTTCGGGATTAATGCTGTGTAGGGTTCCATCAAAAGCAACTCCGGCTTACTTGAATCTAGAGTAAAAAAAACTCTACTCAACGATGCTCCCGGATCGAATGAGATTATTAAATCTGCCATCTACTTTCAACAAAAATTACTCAACCATTTCATCAAATCATAATTCGTTAATAGCGCAATTATGGCAAATTTATGGAATTTGATACCAAGAGCCTCAAACTCATATAAATCTGGCACAACTCTGGCATAACTCTAGCATAACTCGGAAATTTTAAATAGTATTTATCAACAAATTATTTTTATTGAGAATCAAGTGCTTTCTTCTCAATAAAATGGCGCAACTCTGGCGTAATTTTGGCAAAATTCCTTAGAATACAAGCATTTTGGGAGGATATGCTATTACAATGATATTATTCTTTTACTAAATGAATAATAGCAAAACACGACGCACAGTACGCCAAATTTGGCGGAAAGTTTTCGACGGAAATTTGCTATATTTAAGTGCATGAGAGTTGGTGAATAAAAATTTGTTGCTGTCATTGTCTCACCAAAAACTTTTCACTCGGCATCAAACCAAAATGAGTTTGATGACGGTGATCAAGAATGACTTCAATATTTTTTGGGAGTTGTCCAATAGTCGTCGAGTTAAGTTATGTAAATCTCATGGCAGAGGTGAGCGATGCTAACAGCTGCGAACGTCTCTTCAGAGATGGCGGTGAACTACTTCATCAAGAACTACTACCACCAAGGGAAGTCTCGCTGGAGTGGTGAAGGCGCTGTGAAGTTGGGATTGTCAGGAGCAGTTGAAAATCAGCAAGCGTTTAAAAATGTCATCGAAGGGCGATCGCCTAATGGTCGTGAGCAGCTTAATGCCAAGGTACTGAAGCCCGATGAACGCAGGGCAGCGCTAGATTGTACATTCTCTGCGCCTAAGAGTGTGAGCCTAATGGCGTTGGTAGGTGGAGATGAGAGATTAATTGCCGCGCACCATCAGGCATTAAAAAAAGTATTAACGTTGATGGAACAACGTTACGCCATAACTAGAGTCACACAAGGAGATTCTCGTCACAGAGTAAACACAGCTAACTTGGTGGTTGCAGAGTTCGACCACATCGAAAGTCGCTCCTTAGACCCCCATTTCCATACCCACTGCTTAGTCATGAACACAACCCAAGCAGACGGCAAGTGGATGAGTTTGGTCAATAGTGAGATATTCGCCAATAAGAAATTCCTGGGCATGGCATATCAAAGCTATTTGGCAGCAGAAGTAATCAAGTTGGGGTATGAAGTCGAGCCGCGTCAACATGGACAATTTGAGATCAAGGGGTTCAAGGAACAGGACTTGGAGGCATTCTCAAAACGACGGCAGCAAATCATTGCGGCAGCAGGTGCATCAATTTCATGGGCAGAACGCGAAAAAATCTGGGATACTACTCGGCAGCGCAAGCAGAAAATTTCCGAGGATGAACTCAAATCACTGTGGAAGGAAGAAGCTGCTGCACTAGGCATCAGTTTTGTTAAGCCTCTTGAGCCAAACAGTAATGTACAAGATTCTCTCGAACAACGAACTATTGAAGATGCGTTGGTAGACGCGATTGCGCGAAGCGCAGTGCTGGAAGCAATCGCACATTGTAGTGAGAGGAATGTCGCCTTCAAGCAGGAGGATTTAGAGAAATTCATTCTAAGAGAAAGACTTTTTACTGATGTGACTGCAATTGAGCCATTGATCAAGCAACATCAAGAGTTAATTGCTCTGCCTGGAATGCAGCGGCAATACACAACATGGGCGGCAGTAAAGCGAGAACTAGCAACGATTGAATTGATGCAGTCAGGACAAAGTAAAGTAAACCCTATCTGCTCAAAGGAAGTAATTGAAAGGCAGTTAGAGAAAACCTCACTAAACCTTGGGCAGAGGCAAGCAGTTAGTCTAGCTGCAACCACAACAGACCAATTCATTGCCTGGCAAGGGGTAGCCGGGGCGGGTAAGACTTTTGCCCTCAAAGAATTAAACGCGATCGCACTCGCCCAGGGCTATACAGTCAAAGGTTTTGCCCCTTCATCAATGGCAGCAAAGGTACTGAGTGAGGAACTAGGCATACATTCTGAGACTGTAGCCAGCTTATTGGTAGGAGAACCAGCTAAAGTTGTAGAAGCAAACCAGATTTGGATTGTAGATGAGGCAGGTTTACTTAGTACCAAAGATGCTCATGCCCTCTTAGAAAGAGCTACACTTCTTGGAGCAAGACTATTACTAGTTGGCGATACCAAGCAATTATCGGCTGTGGAAGCGGGAAACCCGTTCAAATCTCTGCAACAAGCTGGCATTCAGACCGCGCACTTAACACAGTCGAACAGGCAGCGAAACCCAGAGTTAAAGATCGCAGTAGACCTTTTGGCAGACGGGAGAGTAGAAGCGGGATTTAAGCAGTTAGAGACAATTGGGAGTATTTTAGAGGTATCACCTGATACGAAGCTAGAGACAATTGCTGCTGACTATATAGCATTAGCGAAAGAACAACGAGCAAGAACACTCGTACTTGCTGGCACAAATGTTGAAAAATTAGCACTTACCCAGGCAATTCGAGGCAAGTTAAAAGAGGAAGGAAGTTTAGGGGCGACTGCAAACATCAGCCAGTTACAAGCAAAAAATCTCACTTTAGTTCAGATGCGCTACACCCATAACTTTGAACTGGGTGATGTGGTGATGCCGACGCGCAACTATAAGCGCCGGGGTTTAGAGAAAGGTCAAATCTATGAAGTTGTCAGCAAGGATCTTGACCGACTAACATTAAGAACCTCTGCGGGGACACATTTAGAAGTAGATACCAATTTTGACAAAGCGGTTTACCAGTGTGATGAAATTGAGATTGCCGTTGGCGATCGCTTGCAATGGAAGAAAAATGACCGCCAATTACAAAGGCGAAATGGGCAGGAGTTTATAGTCACGGCGATTGAGGGAGACTCTGCCCAAATTGAGTACAAAGACACCAAAATTACTGAGACTATCAACCTCAAACAGGCGCAAAACTTAGACTATGCGTTAGTCAGCACAATCTACAGCAGCCAAGGTAAAACTACTGATTTAGCGTTGATTGCAGCAGATTACACCATTGGACAAGAAAGTTTTTATGTGGCAATTAGCCGAGCTAGGCATAACGTCAAACTTTATACTAAAGACAAATCAGAGTTACTGGAGCTTGCCCACTCCTCTAAAGCCAAAGATAACGCCTTAGAATTGCTGATGAATTCCTTAAAAGTGGAACTACAGCAAAAATCACAATCAGAAGCGATAACTGCCTCGGTCAGTCCAAGAGCTAATGAGCCAGTAGTCAAACTTGAAGTTGCAATAGCAGAGCCTGTACTGAAAGCTCAACCACCAATCACTGAACAAGTCTCCTTACCAGTTAGTCGGACAGCCCCATTAGTTACGACGAGTTTAGAAACTGTAGCCAAACCCGCTCTCAAAGAGAAACATAGAGATGATAGAAAGTCTCCTGTTTTTGAAAAACCAGTATTAAAGACTGCTGTACCAACAGAACCATTCTGGACACCCAATCAGACTGAAAAAATACCTAATTTTATTGAACCAAAGCACTGGCAAGAGTTTGAATCAAGTGCTATTCATCCCAATATTACAGCGTTGAACTTTGAGAGTCTTCAGTTTAACTATGCAGGTGGTGAGCATGAAGCCTGGGAACGGCTCATGGTCAGCGAAAAGCTGAATCGAACAAATACAGGACGGCTAACAGATGGTTTTATAAAGGCATATTCTCATCTTGATGCTGGTGGATGGTGGTGTGATGCTGGAGTTGATGCGCGAACATTTACTAACTTAAAGCCAGGTGAGAAACCGCCGATTAAACGATGGGGATGCTACAAGCCAAATCAACCAAGACCCAAAAAAGATGAGTCTGGGCAAATAATTGAAGGGAAATTCATTAAATATGAGCATCCCCCAAAAGTTGAATTAAGTATCTTCTTGCTAGATGTCCCTGACGATATTGCCGAACGCATTTACTCCAAACACAAGGTGAACCCCAGTGATAGCGATCGCCAATCAGGATTTTGGTACTGTGTTTGGAAGCACAACATCCCGTGTGCGATCGCAGAAGGAGCTAAAAAAGCAGCTAGTCTGTTGAGTCAGGGTCATGCTGCCATTGGGCTACCTGGGATTTCGGCGGGATACCGAACTCCCAAAGATGAGTTTGGCAAGAAAATTGGCAAGTCTTACCTGCATGAAGAGTTGGCAGTTTTCGCCACACCTTCTCGAGAAATCAAATTCTGCTTTGACTACGAAACCAAGCCGGAAACGAAGCTCAATATTGAGCGAGATATTTCCGTAACTGGAAGATTATTACAAAAAGCTGGAGCTAGGGTCAAGGTCGTCAGCTTGCCAGGGCCTTCTAAAGGTGTTGACGATTTCATAGTCGCAAGTGGGCCACTGGCTTACGAAAAATTGAGCCATCAAGCAATGAAGTTAAGGGACTGGCAACAGCACAATCAACACTCAAAAGTTGCTGCAATAGAACCACCCAAACTTCAGCTTAAAGAAAGTTCTTTACAACAAACCTCACCAAATCAACCAATAGGACAAACCCATGACAACCAACAACAACCCAACCCAGATACAGTTCTTAACCGAGAAGATAGAGGAATTATTAACCTCTCACGGGAAACTGAACAAGAATTTCGAGCAGTTAGAAATCAAAAACTCTCAACTCACCGAGAAAATTCAGAGCTTAGAGGTAGCCCAGCAACAGAGGTTGAGCGAGTTCTTACAGCAGTTAGCCGAGACATTGAATGCCAAGAAATCGAGCAACTTGGAGCCATTAGTGCAAGAATTAACACAAGCTCTACAGATGGTCGGCTTCGAGGTCAACGAGCAGCGAACTTCTCAAGACAAGTTAACCCAGAAGATTCAGCAATTATTGACGGCGCAGCAAGTGATGTCAGTTTTGAACAAAATGGAAACGCCGAACGACCAACTACCGAACAACTCCTAAACGCAATTACTGAGAATATTCAACAGTCAGTGGTTGATGATGCCTTAGTTGAAACGTTACCACAATTAACAGAACAACTGTACGGGTATCAGCAGCACTTCTTAGGAGCCAGAACCAGATTAGATGACTTTGGAACAGTGATTGCTTCAATTGAGCAACAAATTTCATCAAAAAGAACAGTGGATGTAATCTCTGACTTTATTGAACAGTCAGTAGTTGAGTCCACGCTAATAACTTTGTTGCCAGAATTACTAGAGCAACTCGATAAAGGCAGTCAGCAATTAGCTCATAGAACAGCTATTGCTCAACAGTCAGAACTTTCAAGTTCACAAAAAACTGTTTGGGCAATAGCTGAAAATATTGAGCAGTCATTAGTTGAATCTACGCTAAGTATTGCTTTACCACTGTTAATAAAACAACTCTCTCCCTTGAGACAGCAGCAAAAAGGAGTCAGAAATAGATTTGACGATTTAGAAGCAGTCATTACTAAAATTGAGCAACGACTTTCATCACAAAGAGTTATAGACGCAATTACTCAAAATGTTGAATACTCGGCTGTCTCCTCTGCCCTTACTGAAACATTACCGCAACTAATAAAACAATTTTCTCCTTTGAGACAGCAGCTAAAAAAAGGTATTGCCACATTCGACAAAATATTTACAGCAATTGAGCCATTATCACAACGCCTTGATTTTCAACAAACTATCGATATAATTGCTGAGGATATTGAACAGTTGGCTGTAGAGTCTGCTTTAAGTGAAACGTTACCACAACTAATAGACCAACTCTCTCAACATCACCAGCATATATCAGGAAGAATAACTAAATTCGACGACCTGGAAACAGCAATTTCTCAATTTGAGCAGCACCTTTCAACAAAGAAAACTGTCTTATCAGTTGTTGAAAACATAGAACAGTCATTAGTTGAGTCTGCCCTAGCTGAAACTTTGCCACGGCTAATAGAACAACTTTCTAAAACTTGCCAACAGCAAAAAGCTCTGAAACCCGCATTTGATAAAATATCTACAAGAATTGAGCATGAAATACAATATCTTTCTTCACAAAGGGCTGTAGACGTAATTGCTCAAAATATAGAACAGTCATTAGTTGAATCTATTATTACTGAAACGTTACCACAACTAATAGAACAACTCTCTAAAACTTGCCAGCAGCATAAGGGAAGAACCACCTTTGATGGCTTAGGAGTAGCTATTACTCAAATTCAACAACGGCTGGATTCACAAAAAACTGTAGATACAATTATTGAAAATATCGAATACTCGGCTGTTGAGTCTGCCTTCACCGAAACTTTACCGCAACTAATAAAGCAAGTCTCTCAATATCACCAGCAGCTAAAAGGAGGAAAAACTAGATTCCACGGCTTAGAAATAGCTATTAGTCAAATTGAACAACAATTATCTTCACAAAGAACTATCTTATCAATTGCTCAAAGTATAGAACAGTCATTAGTTAAGTCCATACTTACTGAAACATTACCACAAATAATAAAACAACTCTCTCAATTCAGCCAGCAACTAAAAGGGGGAAAAACCATATTCAACCAGTTTCAGCAACTACTGGATAATGAATTAGTAGGGGATTTGATCCAAAAAAATCGAGCTTCAGAACACTTAGCTCTTAACGCTATTTCTGACTACGTTTCTCAAGAAACTGTTGCAAGTTATGAGACTGTATCAGCGCTCTCGAAACTGAAAGAATTGCTAGGGATGAGTCAATCTCAAACTCTTACCGAATTTACTACTGCCTTACAAAAAGTGCTTGAATTGATTGAAAACTTGGAAGATCATCAAAATCATGAAGAAGAAAATGTTCAGCCCCTCTCTTCAAGGCTCACAACAAATATAGAAGTAGAAACTGAATTATCAAAAGAGTCAGTTAAATTGCACCTCAAAAAGATGATTCAAGGTTTAGCTCGTGAACAACTGGCAGAGGTAGTTATGGAAGTAGGTAAGTATGTTAAAGGTGAAAAGGTAACAGGAAAAAAAGTCAGCGAGTTATTCACGAGTGTTACAACTGATGCCAAAGCTTTGAGTTTTGAGCAGAAAATGGATATCGTTAGGCAACTGATTAAAGATGACAAACCATCGATTATGAAAAGATTGGGAATCAACTCGCCATCGCCAGATGACAACGAGGAGCATCTACGGTTCCGGCGCTAACTTATCAGTTATTAGGTATCAGGTATCAGATATTTCCTTCAATGAATTGATGGGTTAGTTGTTCACTATTCACTGTTTACTATTCACTGATAATTGTTCACTGATTTAACTGGTATTGTTATCCCTATTATCTTCAACTGCTCACCTAAAACAAAATTTACCAGTTTCTGACCGCTCACTAAGATTATTTTGTCGGAGCGACGAATCAACTGTTTTGATAACTGTCCAGTTATGCCAGTATGCACGAAGAATCCACCACTAGCTCTTTCACTTTCAATACAGGACAGGAAATCTTTGATGTGTTCTGGGCTAATGTAATCAGCGTAACGTTTAACCTGGATTACATAGAGCTTTCCCAAAATCAACACGCGACCATCTATCCCGCCGTCACCGATGTACCGAAAGTTGCGTTGGATTTGCCAGCCCTGTTTTTTGCAGCAAGTGAGTACCAATTCTTCAAAAACGTAAGGCGATATCCTGCGTAGCGTAGCGATTACTACTGGCAATTTGGCTAATTGAGTTATGCTACGAAGCTCAAGTAATACTTGACTAGCGTACTCAATATTATTAAAGTGTTTCTTAAGATTTTTAGGTAATCTAATCCTTGGTGTTCGCGCTGGGCTTGGTCGTAATTGCTTCTTAAAATTTTTAGCTAAGAAAGCCTTTTGCGTTGGT
>NZ_JAVRCL010000071.1:21198-23283 GCF_034530775.1 Nostoc sp. DedSLP04
GCTTGGTCGTAATTGCTTCTTAAAATTTTTAGCTAAGAAAGCCTTTTGCGTTGGTGCTGGGCTTTGTCGTACAAAATTTTGAGGTGAAATGTCAGACGATTTTGTACTCTTGGGTGGTAATGGCGATTGCTTAAAACCTTGCCAGCGATACTTTGACTTTGGCGTTGAAGGTGGAAATAATACAAACAGCCAAGCTAGAAAAATTATTCCACCCAGTGCAAACAACAAACCGATGATTAGGATTAGTATCATTTTTACGCTCCCCTTTGATCATGGAACAGGGAGGCAGAGGAGAGTTCAATGTGCCAAGTTCAATCCCCTCTGCCCAATATCCCCTCAAGCTTGTGAGAAATGCGGGCTTACCTGTGCATATTTCTAAATTGTGATTCTTGTTGAGAATCCTGCTGAATTTGATGATGCATATCAACAACAGATTGAACCTTATCAAGTGCCTGTAACTGTTTCTCACTTACGTTAGGCGATAAAACTCCATCAGTGAGAACAGCCTCGCCGTTTTTGGCACGAACGATTACATTATCGCCAAGGCGTTCAAAATCAAAATTTGTACTTTTAAAACTTTTAGAACCATCAGAGTTATCTTTGCCCAAGATATTCAGCATTGCTTTGACACTTTGCTCGATAGCTTGACCTTTAACATCATCAACAGCAGCTCGTAGTTCAGTTCGAGTATTGTCAATAGCTGACTTGACACCCATAAGGCTTTGATCAACAGTGTTTTTAACACCGTCTACCTGTGTACGTAACTCGGCTGTTAAATTATTGACTTGTTGATTGAGTTCATTTCTTACACTGTCAGTCTGATATTTGACTTCATCCTTGAGGCTAGTAACCTGTTGATTAACTTGAGATTTGAGCGAAGCAATTTCCTTTCTGAGCTTGGTAACTTCAGGTGTTAGCGCATCTTTAACCCACTCAAAAACATTCTTGGCAGTTTGTTTTACCTTGTTCTCAACCGTACCCACCCAGTTTTGAAGAACCGTATTTTGAACTTGTGGTAAAGAACGTTCATTCACCTGGGACAACACTTTGTGGGTATTTTCAATCAACTGTTGCTGCTTCTCCAAGTATTTACTCATTTCGGCAACTTGAGCAGCTAGTTGTGATAAAGATTCGGGTGAAAGCTGTTCTGATTTGATACTATCTACAAGTTTTTGTTGTTCGTTTAGTTTTTTCTGCAATACTTGCACTTGTTTTCCTAAAGCTTCTACACTGTAAATTCGCTCATTATTTACAACTTTATTTTTCTGTAATGCCGGAGCTAAACCTAATTTGTCAGTCAGTACTTCTCCATTTTTAATATGGAATACTTTTTCATGACCAATTTTAATAGAAATTGCACCTTGAGAATTTTTCGGGTCAGACAGAGCTTTTTTTAAGTTCTCTACTATCGTTGGTGTTAATAAGTTTTTAGAGGGTGATTCTCCCAATGTTCCTTGATAAACTTTGCTAGAGCTAGAGTAAATATGAACATCCTTGCTGGGATCTAATCCTTTTTCTTTAGCTTTCGCATGGATGAGTTTGAGGAGAGATTCTAAAATATCTAGATAATCTCGCTTAATTTCTTTCGCTTCACCATCGTCAATCATTATTTTCGCCTTTGAGAATTGACTGAATTAACAGTTCAGGATTAATCGCTACTTCTGGCAAAACTATGCCACCAAGTTTATTAAGAACCTGTCTCCCTTCAACTTCAATGTAAGCAAATTCTCCATCAATCATCACTGTTATCGATGATGTATTTTTTTCAGCATGAGACGGGACATAATCTTTCAAAACACCATTTAACACAAAAATATTGGCATCATCTGCATCGCCACTATAGACTTCAATACACTCAGTCAGATAGTTAGCATCAAAAGGCAAGTTATTCCAACTATCAGCAGTGTTTAAAATCTCGCTCGGATATTTATCTGCTAGGGCTGCTATATCAGGAGGAAGTTTAGCAATTTGTTTTCTATCATAATCAGAGAACGGGTAAAACTTACTTGGTGACATGAATTTTATCCAGAGAACAGGGAACAGGGAACAGGGAACAGGGAACAGGGAACAGGGAACAGGGAACAG
>NZ_JAVRCL010000071.1:23383-40807 GCF_034530775.1 Nostoc sp. DedSLP04
GAACAGGGAACAGGGAACAGGGAACAGGGAACAGGGAACAGGGAACAGGGAACAGGGAACAGAATTTATCGTTGTAGCTTTTTAATAAGAGCAATAATCATCTGGCTCTCTTCTCGTAGTAAAAGGATAATTAACGGGCAACAGGGAACAGGGAATGTTGCCTGTTCCCTGTTCCCTTTTTCTTGCCTAAATCAGACTCGCATATTCTGATAGCTGCTCTTGAGTTTCTATCAAAGGCAACAATTTTAATGCCTCTGCTCGACGAATTCTCATTTCTTCATCTGCTGGAGTTAAGAGAGTAGACTTTTTAGATAAGAACTTTTGAAACTCGTACCAAGCTTTCACACTGTCAGCTTCCGATTGGATTTCATGTTGAGGAATTTTAATTGATTGCAATATTGGCAAACTTATTTGACCACGAGAACGAAATCCGGGACTAATAATTACTGCTTTTCCCGATGGTAAAGTGTTAAATTGATTGACATCAAATAACTTGCGAGTACTGTTTTGGTCAGAATTAGAAATGCTTGCACCACCCTTGCCTCCTGATGAGCGAGAACGTTGCTTGTATTTAATTTCTTCTTCACCTAAAAACTTACTAAATCGTTCGGCGGCGACATCATCTTGGGGGTTAAAGAATGCTTTGGTCGCACAACCACCAAATATTGCATTAGTTGTGTTTTCTCCATAAGCTTCAATCAGCATTGAGAGATTTTGTAACCCTAATATTGAAATTAGCCCATCTTCCCGATTCTGATTCAGCCAATCAACCAGTGCTGGTAAATAAAGAGTAGGTAATTCGTCAATCCCTAATACCAAAGGACAAGTACGTTTGTTAGCTACATTCCGGCTCACTAATAGATGTAGAATTGAGATAAGCAAAGGCGCAATTACATCACGCTTTTCTTTATTCATCCCGAAAATCACCATCTGCCGCCCCTTCAAATCCAATGGAATGTTAGTCTGACCGCAGAAAGCAGCGAGGGCAGAGGGAACCATAAAACGGCTGAACAATCCGCTAGCTGTACCGACAATACTAGCTGCTGTTTCTGGCGACCCTGCAACAGATACAAACTGTGCGAAAGCCTCTCTGACCATGAAATTCAGATTTTCTGCTTGCTCAATGCGCTTAACTAACTTTGGCAACCCCAGGATTGCTTGGCACATCATGATATCTGGGTAAGGAGTTCCTTTCGCCAGCATAAAAACAGCTTGCACCAACTGATCTCCAGCATTGGTAAAGAAGTTATTTCCAGAATTCTTTTCTCCAAGTTGAAAGTTACGGTTGAGTGTAATCGCCAACTGCCGCGCCATTTCTGAGTCTTCATTATTACGAAGAAAGTCTATGGGGTTGGCAACCGCAGATTCTGCAAAACCTGGAGCTAATACAGTAACTTGATAACCTCGCTCCAACGCATATCCTGCCAGTATTGGGGCTTGTCCCTTAGATGTAGATGTAGCTGATTCTTGCTCACTGTACTTAAAATCATAAAGTACCAAGGGGAATCCCTGATCTATTGCCGAACGAATCATCGGATTAATCATTGAAAATGACTTTCCGCTCCCTGGGCCACCACAAACCAAAATCCCTCTTTGTGCTTCTGGAAAATAAAGGGTTTTGGCATCAAGAGGAATTTGGGTTTTTCTAATGCCATTGACAATTTCAGTTTTTGTATTCTTGGGAGTGCCAACATATAACGATACTTGGTTATGTTTGCGGCTATTGATTTGTTTACACGCTAGTTTCCGGGCTGCTGTTTTCTCTCTCGTTCCCCCCCATCTTGCAGTGGCTAGTTTAGACTTTCCGACTTTAGCATCAATATATTTGGCTACCACAATCACTGCACCACAGGCAAGTAATCCTACTCCGGCTGGCGAAATCAACACCGATTCAATCCCTGATGGCAGTAATTGATTTGGGTTAACGGATTGAGAAGTAGTTCTTGTCATCTACCATTCCCTACAATTACTAAATCATTCTCGTGAGTTGATATCCAAGGGATGGGGCCAATAAAGTATGGGGTGCAAGTCTTGTTCATAAAAGGGGGACGCGCACAAATTCTAAAGAATAAACCAAAGTCTGCGGTTCCAAGGGATTCATTGACTCCAGTCAGCGCCACCTTGAATCCACTACCATATACCAGCCTTCCTGTCGGCTCAAAACCACCGTTGACAGCAGCAAGAAAGCCATAACCACCTTTAACAATCTGTGATGAACCAGATACCCAGCGCTTTCCGTATAGCCCCCCTTCAGAACCCGCAAAGTCGCCTAACTCCATGTATGAGCATTCTTGACCTGGAGAACAAGCTACTGGTAAAGTTTGGTCGCCGCTGACAACACTGCCAGAGATAAAATAATTATTTCCAACTTTTGCATCACCTTTTTCGGATGTACCAAGTACGACAGAAGCAACACCCACAACACCAACACCAGAGTTTATCGGCTGGGGCATCTTATCGAAGGGTACTTTGTTGAGTCCAGGAACTTGATTGATGTAACTTTGCTGCCAAGATTGGAACTGTCCTAGCTGTGTTTGCCTCAGTCCAGGAATTGAATCAATCGAATACTTGCTTAGGTCAAGCTTACCCAAAGGTAGATTTGCGATTTGGAGATTTGAGCGTACAACTTGAGAAATTCTACCATTGCTAAACCCCCCATTTTGAGAAAACAAAGCCGCTAACGGGGGAACTTGCTTTAAAGTCAAATTGCCTAAACTAGGTATTGCCTTAACTAATGTTTTTGGCGTTTGCCATTGCATTAATCCAAAATCTTTTAATGTGAGTTTGTTCGTTGTTGGGATGAGGAGATTGATAGATTCTAGGCTAAAATTAGACATCCCAAAGGCATCATCAGTATCACCCAGCATCACCACCGAATCTACCTTTTGACCTGCTGACCATGAGCGTGAGGGGTCATATCCAAACACTGAGATTAAATTGTTTGGAATGGTCAGATATCCTGATTCTTGCACCGGTGGGAGATTCCCCCAAGTGATGCGTGACCAATCAGGAGCTTGGGTTTTATATTTACCTTGCGAATAGGTGATGGTAGGAGTATCTGCCCTGGCTGGAGCAGATAAGGTAAATGGAATTAAAGCTGTAGCTATTAACAAATATTTGGGAAATTTCATCTAACTTATCTTCCAATTAACTATTACTTTTGCCCTTTTCTATATGATTCATGCCTATACTTGTTCATTATTTCTGCCCCCATTCGATTAACTGATTAAAAATTTCTTCTGAAATACCAGAGTGGGAGATAGCTAATTCTCTACTCTTACCAAGTCGGAGCAATTTAATTGCATCTTGAACTTTATTCCATGTCGCATCTCCAGGCTTGATCTGACCATTGCGCCCAGCGTTCGCTAATCCGTAAACAAGGGCATTAGCATCATTTCTTGCTTGGGGAGTACCAGGGGATATTATAGAGTTTGTAGTTTTTACAGGTGTAACAGCAGCCACTCTTTCTTGGGGTGGCGCTGTAGTTGTCACAGGCATTTTGTTTTCTCTAACTCTTGGCACGATTTGCGGTTTAGTTCTGATTATCGGCAGTGGTCTCAGAACGTCCGGCTTAATCACCAGACTGGTATATGATGGTTGCCCTGTTGCAGGAATTAATTTAAACTGATATTGTTTCTGCCCATCCGAACCACTAGTAATCACGGTAATTTGGGTACTGCCATCAATGCTATTGGTCATATTGGGGAAACTTATTGGTTTGATTTGACGTAGAAAAATAACTGTTGCATTGGCTTGACCACAGTTAGAAGTCGAATCATTTGACGAAGAATTATCAGTTTTTTGGCATAAGCTTCCATTTGAAGTAAAAGAGATACGAGTCGGATCTCCAATCCAGACTTGTTTAATCGTTTCACCAGTCGGAATGAAGTTAATTGTTAAGCCATATCCACGCCAAACTTTCAACTCAATTCCTGCCGAATTAATCCCTTGGGCTTCTCTTTGATAAACTATTCTAGCTCCACTACCAGCTAAAACTTGAATCGGACTCAGAACTAATAAACTAATTAATATACTTTTGCTCAATGAGATAGGTAAGTTTAAGCTATTTTTCATAGAGAAATCGTTTGATTTACGAATATCTGAACAGCTGTCTGGGCTGGCACTACAAACACTTTGCCATCTGACTGTAAAGATTGTATTTGTTGAGTATTTGATGACTGGATTGATTGTAGTACTTGGCTAAAACTTCCTTGAGCAAACCCAGCTAATAAATTTTTATTGTCATTACTCACGGTACTAGTCGAAAATCCAGATGAACTTATAGTAGTTTGGCTGTTGGGATTATTTTCTACTTCAGCAGCTTTTGATATTCCAGCAATTACTGCTGTCATGAAATCGCTACCCAAACTACTGCCTTGACGTGATTGCCCCCTGAGAGTTTCTCCATTCTTATTGAGAATAATAATGGAATTCTCCGGTATAGTCTTTTCTAATGTCTGACCATCAACATTAATTAAAGCTGCGATGGCAGACATTTGAATATATTCGCCACTATTTGAGCCATTCGGCACAACAACCAGATAAGAATCTACGGGTAAAACCTCACTGCCATCTGATGCTTTTAATACTGAGGTTAGTCTAATCAGATATTTTTGAACTTGATTTGCATTGCCAGCACTTATCGCAATTGGGGTTTCTATTTTGCCCTGTATCCGAGTTCCTACTATCACACGTCTAGCATTATAATCAATGTTTTGTGACTCATTACTTGAAGTTTTTACTGTCACATTAGGTCTACCAGTGCCACCTGATAGCCCTTGGATACTAATTGGTTCTTCAGCCGTAGTATCAGTATTATTAGCGCTGAAACTACCAACATTAGAAACAGCCAACCATTGTTGCATTGGATCTAGGTTTGGTTTATTGCTTGATGATGAAACTAAAGCTATGGATTGAGGTCGCGGTCTAGGCGAAAGGGTGGAGAAAGACTTTGTTGCTAGAGGTTCTCTAGATATAGTGGGATTCGGAGGAATAACTATTGGTTGAGATGGACTAATAGAGGCGTACTGTCGTTGGGTTGGTGGTGAAACTATTGGTGGGGAACTAGTTGATGCAGTTACAGGACTACTTTTTACAATGGTGTTTTCTTCCTTAACTGGGGCTTTGCTTCTTGAAGTATTACGAAGACTTTCTAATTCCGGTTTTTGGGAAGTAATCGCTAGTGCCGTCTTAATCTTGCCAGGATTTTCTGATTGTGATTCTAAATCTTGAGCGTTGCCAGATACCCCTTGCTTTATCCCTTCCGGTTTGACTGTGGTGGAATTGCTTAAAGCATCCATAGAAGTATTTATCATCCCACCTGCCACTGCAATCAGTAGAAAAATTCCACTCCCGATTACCCCAGCTTTGAGTAAGGGATGCTGAGAAATGACGCGAGTGGTTACAATCTCTTCTGGTTGTGGGCGCGTTTGAGGTTCATTTGCTTCTTCTCTATCTGAGAACTCAATTTCAAAAGTTACGCCATTCATCGCTGCAAAACTTTTTTTATCCTGGGGGACTTTGGGAGTTGCCAAAACTGATTCCTCTAACGCATCTATTGCGTCATTTTCTTCAATAGATAGTACATCTGTGACTGCCATTTGATTACTTCCCGATTTCTAAATCTTGGATCTTATAAATTTCTAATCCCGCTTTGCGAACGCTATATACGATTCGTTGAATGGAGGATGAGTTAGACGGAGGACTTGGTGTATCAATTGCTCTGACAAATACAGTTTTATTAAATGCGATCGCTTTCCCTACCTGATTACTACCCTGAAAAACTATGAGATTGGCTACCATATCAATTGACCAGTGACCTGATGCCAGTTTCTGCGGTTCAGAGAAATACCGTACAGCTAGAACTGATTGCGTCGTGCCATTGAAAACGTCAACTGGTGTCAGATTGCCTAATTCTTCTAAGAAATTACCTCGAAAATCTTCAGATAATGCAAATCCTGTAACCCATACATTCGTCGTGATTTTTTTCTCCCCTACTTGTACACCAGCATCTAGTACCGCTTTTTTGGTTGGGTCGGAGTTGGAGTCATCAGACTTTGGTAAACCAGTCCAGCTTAATAGCCCCGTCATTGTCTGTCCCACAAAATAGGTAATCGCTTGTGGCGAGCGTTCGTCATTGCCAATGGGGGACACTCTAATGCTTGACCCATCATTTAGTTCAACTAGAGTCGGTGTTTTGTCATTTGCAACTTTCCCGATCCGAGCAAAATTAATTATTTGAATTAAAAGTAGAACAATAAGTAAAACCGCATTCCCCATCAAAAATATGGGAGTGAAGTTTATTTCTTTTTTCTCTAATAATTGCATCCCATTTTCCTACTTCTCAAACATTATCGTAAAGTAAAGGGTTTCAGAACCTGCAATCTACATGTAGCACCCATTTCAATCGGGGTTTAAATCCCCGTCACAAAACTTACTTGCGACTTGCGACTTGCGACTTGCGACTTGCTACTTGCGACTTGTTTTAATCTCTTCTTGGCATCACTACAAACTTGGCTGCACTGGTAAAGCCAGAAAACAAAGCCATTCCTCCACCCGTTCCAATTGCTACTGCAAGTATTGGTGAAAATATTGCCTCTATTAACTGTAGAA
The DNA here is from genome assembly GCF_034530775.1 of Nostoc sp. DedSLP04. Classification (NCBI taxonomy): domain Bacteria; kingdom Bacillati; phylum Cyanobacteriota; class Cyanophyceae; order Nostocales; family Nostocaceae; genus Nostoc; species Nostoc sp. DedSLP04. The sequence goes on from NZ_JAVRCL010000071.1 coordinate 29,996, forward strand.
GTAATGGATTGTTTGACGGGGAATTAACTATAGAACTAGCAGCTACACCGACAATAATTGAGTAAGATATGAGGATTAATGTTAGTGCTAACCACCCCGAAAGCCAAGCAAAAATCGGCTTGGCTCCTATCGGTAGCATAGATAATACTAAGAATATCGGTGCTACATAAGCTGTTAACAGGAAAGAAAACTGAACGAGAAACTGAAAAGCTGCTGATAGACCGCTAAAAATTATATAGGATAGTCCCTGAACAATTGTGTTAACTGCTCCTCCAGCTACATCTAAAGGATTCCAATTATTTTGCCCTTGAATCCTTTTCTTTTGTTTATACTCTGATGCTTGAGTGTCAATTTCTTGAGCTACCTTATTTTTACAATCTTTCTTAGGAGTAATTTGATTTCCATCTTTATCTATTTCGACATCAGCCAGTTTTTCACATTCTGCCATTGCCGTCTTCGCAGCGAGAATAAAAGTTTGATCTGTATTAACACTCCGAATCGCTTCTTTGAGGGTTATACCATTTCTCGTAACAGTCAATACACTAGAGTTTAATTTATTGGAAACATTTCTTAATGCTAGAGAAGTTGTCGCTAGCATTCCTCCATTATTGTTGAGCATCAGAATTACTATCATTGGGAAAGCCATTTCTTTGACAACTCCACTCGAAAAGCCCTCTGACATTATTTGCTCATACCATTGCAATGACCAAAAACTTACTAAAACTACTGCCGCCAGCATCGAGATATTAACAATAGCTACATAAACCGGGTTTTGACCACTCGCAAATAGTTTCCAGTCATTATCAAATGCTGAAACAAAAATCTCCGAACCGTTTATTGCGCCTTGTACAATAGTTCCAGCATCAGTTGGCAAATTCTTATCAGCCTCATTTCCATTCGTTTGAGCAATAATAAAAGGAATTAAATTAGTTAGATAAACATACATTATTACACCTCCTTTGGAACATATATTTCCGAAAAATAAAAAAATTTTCAAAGCAATGAGGGAGATTTTAAAACTATTAGATTGCTCACTTATTTCTCAAAGATAGAACAATTCTTTTGAAATATACTATTGAACAATAAAATACCCTCCAGTGCGATTAACCGCGTCCATATTTGAAAACTACACGCATTAAATATGTATTTTCCTTTTCCCTTTAACCCTTTCCCTTTTCCCTACTTTTCATTGTCTCTCCCAAAAAGCATCGTTATAAGCACCAGCTTCTAACAATTGCATGGCCACTGCTCTACTTTGTGCATCTTCTTTGCGGGATTGTGACGAAATATTTTTCGAGATGTCAACCAAATTTACATTAGCTGCTGCCAAGGCTCGTGTTTGTTTTTGAGTCTCTCCATGTATTGCCTTGGAAATGACAACATTCTGTAGATTTTGAATTGCCATTTTTTTGAGAATATCTTGAGTTACTATGTCTGACTGTGCGTTGTCAGCGTTAGTTGAAGAAGTACTTAATGCATTATTAGTCAAATCGGCCTCTTGTGCTTGTACTCGTTGTCCATCAACTCCTAAAATTGATTGAGATTGACCTAGAGTATATTGACCATGCCATGACAACTCTGCATTCTCAGCTTGAGTATTAGTATTGGGCTGAGTCATATCTGGATTTTGTGAACGAATAACTTCTTTGATTTTTTCACCTGATTCTAGGGGATCTGGAATTCCTAATGACCCAATTGTAGAATCAACCGCCTGATTTAATTGTCGAGTTATTTCAGCATTTATTTCTCCATAACTTTGCCCTAATGCTTGGTTAAACTCAGTTTCATAGCTTGATATTCGGCTTTTTAGGCTCGTATAAACTTCCTGAAATTGAGTCAAAAATGGTAATTCTAACCCCCAAGCTTGATTACAACTATCGCCAATTAATATCGTCGTAGTTAACAGAGAACTAACGCCAAGATAAATTCCCACCTGGCGTAAAGTCATACTTTTGTGTGATTTCATATAGATCCTCGAAAGATACAGCAAAAGGTTTCGGTGAGCAGGGACTAGTAACAAGAGCTTCAAAATCGTTCAAAGGCTCGGCAGTCACAATTGCATCAACATTTGTTTCTCCTCCTGGTGGTTTGGAATAACTTTCAAAGTAAGTACCCTGGCTGCTGAATTTTATCTTTAGGAACAGCATAACGAGCATTTCCCGAATTGAAAGCTGAATACAGAGCTGGACTCTTGAAAATTAAGTCATCAGCATCTTTTAAAGATTTTTCACAAAGGACTTTTTGATTAGCCAATAATTTTTGATATTGCTCATCTTGATACTTCCACATCTGAAAACTTAAGCTGGCAACTCCTATACCTAAAATTGCCAAAAGAATTTTTTGTTCAATTACAAAAGCAATTAGACTTTTCATAATGACTGTCCCTGTTTGATCCACTCCACATAATACTTAGAAAACTCTGACACCCATTCAAACTTGTTTGGATATTTAGCTTGAAAGCGATTGCGCGTTGCCTGTTCCTCTCTGCTGTTGGCAACTAGCGCCAGCATGACGTAGGAGGGATAATAACGACAACGAATGTACGTGCGGTTGTAATCCAGCAACCATGTTGTGTACATTTGCTGAAGATTAGACCGAAATAGCTCATTCTTCTGAATAATTGAGTGAGGAATCGAAAGGATATCAGTAAAGCTTTTCGCCGCCCCGGAAACCAACCGCCCAATCAATCTTGTGGGCATATTTTGTAGAATCTGTTCTCCCGCATCAGATTTGGCAATGGAAATTATATCTTGGGCAGCTAGGATTATTCGGCTACCAGATTTCCGAGCCGTTGCACATTTTCTACCCACTAAACGGGACAATGCAGAAAACCTCAGTAAGACACTGGCTTCATCCATGAAAAACACACTATTAGGTGAAGATAGTGACTGCCGCGAAGCCGCCATATATGCACTCATCCCAAATACTTCTGCATCTTTATCTGATTGCAGGTTGGTTAGCGCAAAAGTAATTAACTTAGAATCAGTTTGGAAGGTAGAAGGTTTGCAAATCGCATCCCCAATCGCGCTTGCTTTCCAGTATTTTAAACGCAAACGAATATAATTAAGCGCTTTCTCAACATTCTCATCTTCATAACCCAAATCAATATATTCCGTTGAGAAAAATTGCTCCATATCTACTAGAGTTGGCGTATTATCCCACTCTGGCGTTCCAATTTGGCTGATTCGTGCTAATTCAAAACGACGTTGGATATCTGGATGTTCATAAAACGCTTTTGTGCCTAGTGGAATTAGCGACTCAATTGTTTGTGCCAAAAACCCATCGAATTTTTGTGAACCCAAAACCAACTGCAAGATAATCAGATTCACATCATTTCTATGAAGCTTTATTCTTTCTTCTCTCCCCTCTACATCCCACTCTGGAATTGCTGACAAATCTATTGGCTGGACAAGATTATTTGATTCTTTGGCGATATTAAAGTAAAACCCGTTGTGGTATGGAGTGAAATCTCCAAATGTCCCCGTTCCATCATCATTGGGTAAGTCAATAATCAAAACTGACATTCCCGTAGCCAAGCATTCTGCTATGATTGTGGCAACTAAAACAGATTTTCCTGAGCCTGTCGTTCCTAGAATCATCATATTCTTGGTTATCGACAAGTCTAGATGTACTGGGGAATGACCTTGTTCTGCGATTAATTCAAAACCCTGATTATCAGCCTTGGCAATTTGTACTGTGCTGGTTAATCCCAACACTTCACTCGCAAAAAATGTTAATCGACGATTATAAGGGCGTGATAATAACTGTTCCATTTTGGCTCCCAATGTTTGCAGCCAAATCAGCCAAGCATATTGCGTTTCTCGAGTTAGTTCTGCTGGTTGGTTAATATACCCAGAAATCAATCTACAAGTATCGTCAATTTCTTCAGGTGTATCCCGGTAAATTAACACTACTAATCCTAATGTTTCTGGTGTGTCCCCTGTGTACAATTGCTTTTGGGCTGTTACACTCCACTCAACATTTATTTGTGAGGCAACATCAATTGTTTTCTTTTGAGCGCTGATTTCTGCATTTCGCGCCCTTCTGGTAATCATCTGTTGCGCCAATCGGGTTAGTTTCTGGTCGGCGGGGCTGATTTCAGTAATCACTTCCACATCCCAAATTGCCTCTCGTGCAAATATATTCCACAGAAACCTGATTTGTGCTTCTGTTGATGCGAATACTTCTGGTTTTTGCGACAATACCATCACGCCGACATATTTTTTACTACCCTCACCATCAGGCAGACATACCCACTTTCTATCTGCGAAAGGTATACCATTATTCATCAATACTGATGTCGCGTGAGCTTGGTCTATATATGATTTATTCGTTGCTGGGGTTTCGTTAAATTCCTCCCTCAGTCCCAATGAATCAAATACTAAAGTATGTGGGATTTTTACAATCTTTGCTCCCACACACTTACTTAATTCATTCCATAGTTGCTCTGCACTTTTTGCCTTGGGCGCAAAACCCATCTCTGTTAATATCTGCAAATGTCTTTGTGAAACATCTATCGCTTTCTCTAATATCCTTTTTAAGTTCTTTTTCGTGACTTCTGTCGCCCCTGTTGCTGTAAATCGTCTTGTCAGAAAATCTGCTAGCTTTACCAATGCTCGGTCTATCGGGTCGCCGCCCTCTGTTCCCCCTGGCACTATAGTGAAAGTTGTGTAGACGCTCAGAGTTATATTTTTCCTTTGACGCAAACGTGTCAATTCCTGAATTCTTCCTAACTGCCCCCAGTCCAGAAATTCGCTCTCATCTGATACTGGATTTTGCAATCGCTTGTAGAAATACTCTTTGGCATCACTATCATCACAGAATGAACTCCATCTAAATGTGAACTTTTCACCTTGGGGTATCTCCTTGCACCCATTCTCAAAAGCTTTGGCTATTGCTTCTACTTCTTCACTTGAATTAAATAATGGATTCATCCCTGTGCAACTATATCCAAATACTAGTTGTAATGTATTATTTGTGTCGCTGAGAACTTTTTTACTCAGCAAGGAAGCACCAATACTATAACCACCCCTTTTGAGTTTTACAAAAGTTGTCAAATCTAGCCAGTCCTCAAATGGACTTACTTTCGTATTGGTTTGAGAACGACTAATCTTCATCATTTCCACGGACTACGAATTTTCTTCGCTCCAATTTTTTGTTTTTGTTGCGGTGTTAAGTATCTCGCATATCCTCTTGACCATACAGGTACAATTGGATAAATCTTTGACCAAAATAAATGAGGCTTTTTTCCTGATAAAGCTAATGCTGTTGCACTTAACCAGCAACCTATCAATATACTCCAAGCTAGATTTAATCCCAATGCAAAAGAACTGAAGAAACCTAGACCGAATAATGGAATCACTACAGCAAACTGAAATCCTGTAAAGATTCCAATTGGTGCGCTCTTTCCTAACGATTGATTGACTTGTTTGATTTCTTTTGGATTCATCACTAAATTATTGAAATCAGATAATAGGGCAGAAATCTAGGTTAATTTCTGCTCCTAAACTCAAGAATCTGTTTGGCTTTAATTGCAAGCGGCACTGACATTCGCAAACAGAATGTTTTGAGCAATGAATAACACTAGAGTTATAAAGAATATCCCTACTGGTTGCTGAACCATTTGCGTTACTTCTTGCCCGTCACCTAAGGCATTGGCAACCTTCACTCCTGATGACACGAAATAAATAAATAGCATCACTGTTATCGCTGCGTTTATCACGCCTGGTAAGCCATTTATCAGTGCATTTCCTTGAGCCGATGCTCCACCAAACATACATGTCATTGCTATTTGTGCTGGGTTGAACAAACCAAATGCCTCGGCTGGTCTTGTTTGACTAGCAACAATCAAAGTTGTACCAACCGCATATATCTGATGTCGGTACTTATTTCCTACCTTACCAATAAACTTGACAAGCAGATGATTTTTGGTTTTTCCAGGGCGACACGATTCACGTTCCTTTGTTTTGCTGACCAAAACAATAGCTCCTTTTTGATGTTCCAATACAATCTTTGACCAAGCCCCGTTGGAGCGGGGTGTGGGGTGTACGGGAAGAAGTAGCCCCTACAAAAGCGTGGGATACAAGCCTCGTTCAATGCTGTCTTCTCTACACCCTACACCCTTATTGCTGACTCTCTATCTATGACCGAAATAGGGTATAAGGTACACTCTATTCCCTACACCATTTTCATTTAGCCCTATGACATACCCACGAACGGTAGTTTTTCATCGGACAAGAAAGGAAGACATTTTTAACAGTTATCAGTAAATAGGTAAACGTTTTGACAATTGGATTGAAATATACCTATTTACTGATAACTGTTGACTCTTCACTGATTTCACCGTGTTTTGTGAATTGGTTTAATCATTATCTTTTTACTTCCAACTCTTAATAACAGCATAATAGTATCACACTAACTCAAAAATACAGATGTTAAAGAAACTTTATGTCATATTTGTTCTCCAGATTTTAATTAAGTTAATTAAATAATATTGCCGGATTGCAATCTCGCATTCACTGATTGCACTTGGGGGAATTTGGCTGTTCTCTAATTAATCTTTTTATCGTTGTCGATAAGCTAGTTCCCCAGTATTCGGCTATTTTCTCTAATTTCTCACGCTCGAAACTATCTAAATATACAGGTAAAGCAGTACTTTTTCTCTGGTAATTACTCATCCTGATTTTCTCAAATACTTTTGTCATTATATGACTATTCTTTCGAGATTATTCATTTGCACTACCAGCTAAGTTGAGGCTTTTATGATATTATTAAAGCATTCAAGTAATCTTTTAAACTCTGAATGCAACTATCCACTTAAGAGAACAAAAGGTGAATTGCATGATCCGTTCCAATGCTGATAAATCTAATCTAGTCAATGTCACAGTTCGTGTAGAATCCCAATGCCTGAACGATTTAAAGCTCTATTCAAGAGTCGTTGGTAAAAACACCTCTGAAATTTTGCGCGAATTAGTTTCTTCTGCCCTTGATGCTATTCCCGAACATCAAAGGCAAGCTATGGAAATTATTGCTAAATGCGAAACTTCTCCCTAAGGGAGCGACTCAATATCATACATATCTGCACAAAAACCCTCAAACAGACGTGAGGGTTATTTTTATCTGAAAATTTATTTATGGGGATTGTAATTTTGAATTCCCCGGTCGCGTAGCGTCTCGCAGAGAAGGGGTTGACCCAAAACTGGCTGCCTGTATTGCTAGATACTTCATTTCTTTCAGAGCCACCTCTATTCCCACTCATAGAAACATCTACTCAACAGCCATCGCTCTACGGTGCTGAGATTTCCATGCTCCATGAGTATCGCTCCTTAAGCCGTCGTGAAGCTATTGAACAGCTTTTGGCAGAACGGATTGGTACAATTGTCCACATCGATTTGATTGTGCGATCGCTCTATGGTGAGTTACAACCAAAAGTGTTCAAGGTGGGACACAACTATTTCCTGTTGGTGAATTCAAAATTCAATCAGGCGATCGCTATAAACCGGAGGTGAAAAGTTGTTTGAACCTGTGTATTCCTCTTCTGAGTACCCTAACGAGTGATCGGCGTTGAAACAGACTCCACAAACTGTTTTCCACAATCCTTACAGCGATAGCACTGCTTTCCCCGACGATGCCCGTTTTTGGACAACTGTTGCGATTGACAATGGGGGCATATCATTACTTTCATTACATGGCTCAACTGATTGTTCCCTATATATGGCTCTAAATATGACACCATCAAATCCTCAATTTGCTGCGTTAAGCGTTGGCGGTGATCCCAATCGCGACTGCGAAGTGCCGCCAATATAACCGCATTGCTACCATGCACACACACTTCTGCAAGCAAGTTACACTGTTCATCGGGGAGGGCAGGATTTCGCTGCTGCAAGATATTTGCCATGAAATTGATCGCCTCCTGAGTCATGCTGTCATCGATGGTCTGGAAAATCTCCCGTGCCAAATAAAATTGCACAAACACCACCCGCGATATCGGTTGAGATAACATTTCTGCGATCGCTGTTACCAAAGCATGAATCATCTGACGCAGTGGTAACTCAACGATTTCAGATGCTATTGCCTGGGCATATAATGACTTCACCCGCTCCGTATGGCGTAACTCCATCGCCTTGAAAATAGCGGCTTTATCAGGAAAGAATTGATAGAGAGAGCCGATCGCCGTTCCTGCTTTAGCTGCAATCAGATGAGTGGTGGCGGCTTCATAGCCCACTTCATCGAATACAGCCGCTGCCGCATCCAAAATTTTTTCGACGCGTTCTTTGCCACGCTGTTGTTTGGGTTGGCGACGCAGATTACTGAACAACGGAGTGCTTGACGAACATGAATGTTCTGTCATATTTTAGAAACACGACGGATTTCTCACAATTTTATCTCTAAAGGAGAACACCATGCGAACTGACTTGTCAGCGCCATCGCTGCTGACTGGTGCGCCCTGGTTGTTGGCACACAAGTCGATGCTAACTATGAATCAGCCTCGAAAAATTTCCTTGTACGGTGTTGATTATGTAATCTGGAAAGATGCTACTGGAGCAATCCAAGCGCTACCTAATGCTTGTCCCCACATGGGAGCCATGCTATCAGAAGGCTGGTGTGAAGTTCAAAATGATCGCACAAGTACAGTCGTTTGTCCGTTCCATGCCTTGCCATTTGATGCATCTGGCTGCACCGTTTTACCTGGTTCAGGCAAGAAAACCCTGCCTCAATTGCAGCCTTTAGAACTGATCATTCAAGGTGACTTCATCTGGTCTTATGGGGGGTATGAAGCGAAGATTCCCATTCCTACAGTGCTGAATGAGATTGCAAATCAGTACTCTTTTATCGGGCATACTGCCGATCGCAGCGTTAAAACTGATTTGTTGACTATGCTGCTAAATATGCATGATTACAATCATCAAAATGGCACTCATCGGGACTTGTTTCGCATTATTGATATTGAGTTTCATCAGTTTATTGATGATGGGCATCATTCCCAGGCTTTTTATGACATGCCCACCGCGCCCTACAGTCTGGCAGAAAAACTGAGACAGCCAGATTTATTTTTATTGCCTACCACGATTAAAGCGCATCTGGAAAATCATTTCCCGTCCCTGGTGATTTTTCACGGTGAGATGCCCTTGGGTAAAGCTGCACAGTGTCATATCTTTGTGCCAGAAGCCGAGAATCGCACCCGAACTTATATTTTGCTGTTCGGTCAAGCCTTGCATCCCCTTTTTCAGGTGTTCGGCAGTACCTATCTCAAGTTTGGTAAGGTTGTCGTGGATCAGGATGCCGATATTCTCGGCAAAATTTATCCAGACACTCCACAGAAAATTAAACTCAACAATGAAGTGGGTATGGATTGGGTGCGACGTAATTTTGAGAGCTTTCCAAATGTCGTGGAACCCAATTTTTCCCGATAGACGTTTTTCCCGCATAGCTTTTCATGCCTCAAGAGCTTATCTGAACTGTATTGCCTGACCTTCTGACCTCAGCATAGCCGTTTAAGTTGTATTTTTTAACCCTTTCTTTGCGTAAGTATGATGAGCGTAGGCATCACTGTTTGGGAAAACTTTCTGCATGATGCTCATCTAGGTAAACAGACCAAATGAACGCTCCATGAACTTAGCTATTTACCTAGACAAATATCATGATGCAGCACGAGGTATGTTCGAGCGATGTTAAAGTTGTTTTTTAGACTGTGTAATTTACGATATCAAAAACTCACTTGCCATCAGCTAAAGTCCCAAAGGCACTTTCTGCTCTGGTGACGCTCGTACCTGTATTGCTATCAATATTGATATCAGAACTGCTAGTAACGGCAGTGTACTAGTACAGTACTAGTACACTGCATCTGCGATCGCAGAAAAGCTGTCCCCGATGCCTGAGATAATGGGAAAAGACCGGGGGTGGTTTCGGGAGAGCAAAGTTGAAGATTGATAGACATGGGAGAGCAAAGATTCTCTCGCCAGAAGAAATTCAACTTCTGTTCTCGCAGGGAGTAGACTCGCTACGAGACAAAGCACTGTTTGCAGTCATGCTTTACACAGCGTGCCGGGTGAATGAAGCAGTGACATTGCTAAAGCGCGATGTCTATGATACCAAAGGAAAAGTCAGAGCCAAAATCACCTTTCGTAAAGGAAACACTAAAGGTAAACTGGCTACCCGTGCCATTCCTGTAATTCAAGAATTGCGAGTCAGGTTGCAAGCATATAAACCGCGTGATGATTCTCCTTGGTTGTTCCCTGGAAATGCTGACCACTCAAGAGCCAATAACCACCTGCACCGAGATTCGGCATTGTGGATATTGCGAGTCGCTTGCAAAAAAGTAGGAGTTGAAGGCATAAGCTCTCACAGTTTTCGGCGCACAGCACTCACCTCGATGAGTAATGCCGGAATTCCCTTAAGAGTGATTCAGGAAATCTCTGGGCATCGCACCTTGGACGAGCTATACAAGTATCTGGAGGTGAGAGAAGATCAAGTATTGGGAGCGGTATCATCTTTAGCACTACTTGCTCCGGTTGAGTCAGACGACTTCGGGAAACCCTGTTTAGTCGAAGTGACCGATTATTCAGTGCATGAAAGCTCTTGACCCCATTTTACCAAAAAATCGATTTCGCAAAGCAGCATCAGCGCAATTGCTGAAAGCAAAAGTAGAAATTGCTTCAATGATGCGGTTAGTTATGACGAAGGTTTAGCCCCCCGACATCGGCAACACTTCTTCACTTAGCAAGCTGTAAAATTCAGGAACTTGAGATTCCACAAGTCGCAGTTCATTTGCCGCGATCGCTTCAAGTTCCAGCACCGTCTCCCAACGCAAAT
>NZ_JAVRCL010000072.1:0-23926 GCF_034530775.1 Nostoc sp. DedSLP04
AATCGCTGAAATTCCTTTGCCGTATACATTTACCATTTTCGGATAAGTCTAATAGACAAACAAGGAGCTTAGAACCTATAGCGCTTCTCGGTTGAGTCTAATACAGACCTAACCCCCAGCCCCTTCCCTACTAGGGAAGGCAGGGTGGTTTCATACAAGCAGAGAAAAACTAAAACTGGGTTTCAAAGCCTCTCCCCCCGTGGAGGAGAGGAATGGAAGTGAGGGAAAAAGCCATGCCACTTTCACGAGAAATCAAGACTTATATATTTTTCTTTTTTCGTATGAAACCACCCTGCTTCCCTACTAGGGAAGGGCAGTAAGATTCAAAGTCTCTCTCCTGTTAGGCTACGGTGTACACACAAGTCCAATTACCCCCCTTAATCCCCCCTTTCCAAGGGGGGAAACCGGAAATCTAGTTCCCTCCCCTTTGCAAGGGGAGGGTTAGGGTGGGGTAAAAACTTGGTTAATCAGCTATTTCAGACTTGTGTGTATACCGTAGCCTTTTAGGAGAGAGGTTTGGAGAAAGATCAAAGTGTATTGCTTCCATTCGATAACCGCTATATTTATAAAATAAAATATTTATAAAAATGTTCACATTTAGGTTATTTTCCTAATAGCATATTGCTACACCAAAGGTAACAATATTTCAAATTTTGTACCTATACCAATTTGTGAATGGAAATTTAATTTTCCGCCATGTCTCACAGTGATAATTCGATAACTTACTGCTAAACCAGTATTTTTACCATTCTTTGTTTCCAGAGAAAAAGACTCCATAATTTGCTGTTGTAATTCTTCAGACATTCCAGAGCCATTATCAGCAATGCGAATTAAAACCCAGCGAGAATCTGGTGCATCTGGGTTGCTTGCTTCTTGTGATATAACTTCTGTGGTAATCTCAATTCGGGGTTTTTGAACAGTCTTTGTCTCTTCTAAATGTAACTGCTGTCGCACTCCTTCATTGAGTAAAGTATCCACAACTTCACTTAAAATATTCATCAAAACCTGGTTTAATTGCCCCATAAAGCAATAGACTGGAGGTAATTGACCGTAGTATTTGACGATTTCAATTTCTCCTTGAAGACGGCTATTAATTAATAAAATGATGCTATCTATACAGGCGTGTAAATCTACTGGTTTGGGAAAAAGCTCATCAATGTGACAGAAGTTCTGCAAGCTAGTAACGAGTTTTTTTAATCTTTCCGCTCCTGTGCGAATACTAGCGAGCGAGCGCGACAAATCTTGTTCTAAAAAATTAAATTCAATTTCTTCTTTAATCTGATTAATTGCCTGAGAAGCTGATGGTAACTCTCGGTCGTAAGCTGCTATGAGTTTGAGTAAATCTTGACTGTAGTTTGAAACATAAATTATGTTCCCCCAAATAAAACCTACTGGGTCTAAAATTTCGTGGGCTACGCCGTCTACTAAACGCCCCAAGTTTGCCATTTTATCATTTTGAATCATTTGGGCTTGACTGCGTTCATAACGAATCAGATTGTCGATTCCCCGAATTTGCCAAGAAATAATATTCAATTCTTGGACATCTAACAATCTATAAGCGCCAGATTCCGTTTCTACGACAATTGGTTCTGCTAATAATTCTGGCGATCGCTTTAAGCTAAGTTGCATTGTTGTTAAAATCGATGTTGTATCAGTAACCAGCAACATCGGTGTCCGCACATAGCTGTAGAGAACAGCTAATGGTTGCTGAACAAATAACTCTTGTCCGAATGGACGAATCAAAAATTCTAGTAGTCGCCGCCGCGAAATCATCCCAATAAACTGTCCCTGTTCTACCAAAATTACTCCTGGTAACAAGGGGTATTTGTCCAAAAAACTAGCCACTTCCATCCCGGTGTGGCTGATTTCCACCGAGAAGTTATACATTGGTAGTTCTTGGAGAGTTGAATCTAAACCAAGATCGCGATCGCTACCCTCAGACAAAAATGGCGGTGAGATTTGGCAACTAAATTCTTCTGGCACTAGACACCCTGATTTTTTCAAAGACAGGTAAAGAATAAGTTAATATTTTACATTCTGCCACCCTCAAAATCCGATTTTAGTTTAGGTATCTAATAAAACTAGTGGTCTGTCAAGCTGAAAATCTTTCTCAGGCAACTGGAAGTAATTGGCGGGCAATTTATAATCTGGGAGAATATTGAGAAAGCGATGTCTACGACGGTCACTGAGCGCAGCCGAAGTGCGGGCTACGCCTACGCAAGCTAAACTTAAAAATAACCTTTACCAAAAGTGCAAAGGTAGCGTTATGACTTCTGTAACCGATCCACCCAATGCTCTGGCTCCTTTCCCCTTCCCCGATCATACCCAGCTTCCTGAGTCCAATGGTACGTTCGTGAAAAATTGGCAAGAACATCCCCAAAGCCTTCTACTAACTGACTCAATTACACCGATTCTCAAGCAATTAAATCCTGAAGGTGAATACTGTATAGGGCAGGACTTAGGCATTTACTGGCGCTTGACCGATCCCCTTGAAAAAGGCGCGGAAGCACCAGATTGGTTTTATGTCCCGAATGTACCGTTTTTGCTCAATGGGCAAACCCGACGTTCTTATGTGATGTGGCGAGAGTTTATTGCCCCGTTGATTGTCTTAGAATTTGTCTCTGGGGACGGTAGTGAAGAACGAGATAAAACTCCTTTGAAGGGTAAATTTTGGATTTATGAGCAGGTGATTCGTCCTGCCTTCTACGGCATTTATGAAGCGAGTAAAGCCAGCCTAGAAGTTTATCATCTGATTGAAGGACAGTATCAGATTTTACCAGCAAATGAACGAGGACATTATCCTATAGTTGCTTTGGGTGTTGAATTAGGTTTATGGCAGGGAAAATATCAGAATGTGGAATTACCCTGGTTGCGTTGGTGGGATTTACAAGGGAATTTGTTGTTGAGTGGCGATGAAAGAGCCGAACAAGAATCCCAAAGAGCAGAACAAGAATCCCAAAGAGCCGATCGCCTAGCTGCCCAATTGCGATCGCTTGGCATTGAACCAGAAATCTAATACCGTACTACAAATTACGAATTACGAATTACGTTAGCGCAGCGTTAGCGACGCAGGAGCGTCATTACGAATTAAAAAAGGGCTGGTGTAAAAGAGTCATCTGTGGCTTAATTTGTTTAGACACAAATTTTACTGCTACCAGGGTAATCACGATGACAAATAGACCTCCTTCCGAACCGGAGTCATCCCCAAAAACTGCCCTTGGCTTTGATGAATTTATAGCCATTTTGGTTGCCTTCACCACTATCGGAGCGATTCTTTTTTGGTCATTGTCCCGCAGAGATTCTAGCTGGAACTTAAACGGACTGCTGTTGCCTTCCTCTACTCCATCTCCTAGCGTTCAACCAAATCAAGTATTGCCCTCTCCTACTGCCAAGGTAGAACCTTATACAGTCCCCAACAACGTTTTGCCCTATTCTTCACCTGAAGCTGTTGTTGAACCCAAGACACCTTCATTCCCAACTAACAGCGCAACTCCTTACCGCGCAATGTTACCATCTATTCTGGTAATTCCAACTCAATCCCCACAACCACAAACACCTATATCTCCTGCAACAGAACTTGAGTCATCACTCAAATCATCAGCGTTGCCTTTAGTAACTCCGGCAAAACCAAAATCAATCATTCCGCCGCCAATTGCATTTAACGATGTGCCTAATGACTTTTGGGGTAGGCGTTTTATAGACGTTCTTTCTGCCCGTGGGATTCTCAAAGGATTTCCTGATTATTCTTTTAGACCAAATCAGCCTGTAAACCGCGCTGAATTTGCTGCCATACTAGAAAAAGCTTTTGACCAAGAACCATCTAAGACTGCGATCGCATTTCAAGATGTACCAACAAAATTCTGGGCAACTTCAGCAATTGACCAAGCCATCAGTGCGGGTTTTCTTAAGGGCTACCCGAAAAAAACCTTCAAACCACAACAAAATATTTCACGAGTGCAAGTTTTAGTTGCCCTTGTCAGTGGGTTGAATTTGAAAGCACCCACTTCCCCAAATCAGATTATCAGTTTCTATAAAGATGCTAAAGATATTCCATCTTATGCTGCCGGTAAAATCGCTGCCGCTACAACCAATGGTCTGGTAGTTAACTACCCAAATCCCCAAGTCCTCGATCCCAACAAAGTAGCTAGTCGGGCGGAAGTGGCGGCGATGATTCATCAAGCTTTAGTCAAACGGGGCAAACTGGCGGCAATTACATCTCCGAATATAGTGCGTAGGGATAGCCCAACCCAGGCATCGCCCAAAATATCTCCAGAACTTCCACAGACTCCAAAACCAAACCCAAAGGGTAAATTGCCCACCGCAGGTTCGCCTCAATAATAATTACTAATTAGTAATTCGTAATTAAACCAAGGTTTGAGAAAGCGACCTTTACAGGTCGTAGTGTTAATAAACTTTGTAAGAAACTTCGAGAGAAGTCTGAACGCTGAAAATCGGCGTTCAGACTTCAGTCATTTGGAATTAAGTGTACTTCTACACAGGAGTATACTACGCGTAGCGTCTCATAGAGAAGCGATAATTAGATATTAAGCTTCTGGAATTTGTTTGCCGACAACTTGTGATTTAAGAGTGGTGATTTCACTCGTTAACTCTTTCCTGGTTGAGGCTTTGAGTAAATAACGGTAAACAAACCAGGCAGAGTAACCAATACCGATCAGCTCAAAAGTAGGTGCTACCAAAGGGATATCATTCAAAGCATCTAATATTGCCAAGAGTACTTTAACGGCAACAATCGATCCTACAATCAAACCAACTGTTACCAGGGGTTGCTTATATTGATTAAAGAAGCTTCCCAGATAATCTGGTAATGTTGCTAAAAAGGTAGAAATTTGCTCCCCGTATTTTACCCATTCGTCTTGAGGCTGTGCCGGAGGCTGGAGTTTGGTGATGGTTCCCGTTTGGCTGTTGATCTCTGCCACTGTAGTCTCTTTAGATTGGGTTTCGGTAAATTCTTGTTCTGGCATTTTCACTCCTATTAATTTGACAGTTGAGTTTTTCTAATCTGGATAATTACAACCAAAGGGTTGATGATTAGGTAATGTACTTGGGAATCAGTACAATTTGGTGAAAGGCACAAAAAGTTTTAGTGTCCTATAACCATAGTTGCCCCATACTATCTACTGCATCAACTACAAGATAGACAGTCAGTAGGAGGATAGAACTCAGAAAGCAGCAGGATGTATTATAATCAACTTCCTGAGTTCTATTTTTGGAATCAACCGGAATCCTCAGGTTGTGATTATCCCATTCCGTGTCATTTGCTCATAATCGTACTAAATCTAAGTACAGATTATCCAAAAATCACTCTACTTCTCATTTATATAAGCCTAGAAGCCGATTTTATCCGATATTAAAGCTATCTTAAGCCGCGTTCGTCAATTCACGCATTCGTATTGATATTAATACGTAATAAAAATTTTTGCCCGTCCATATGGACTAGACTTTTAACCTGTTTTATGATAAGTGTGCCTGAATATGGGAGCAGGGGAGTAAGGGAGCAGGGGAGCAGAGGGAGAATAACTCATAACTCAGCACTCATAACTCATTACTCATTACTCAGCACTCCTAATGCCCCTTTGCACCTCTGCTTCTTCCCATCCCCAATTTCCAATAAGTATCAAACCTTTTGTTTTTTTTCCTGATTGTATTAATTTTATAAGGAAGCAGTAAGGTAGAGTAGTGGCTTAGGCGATCGCAATAACTCATTGCTTGCTATCAACCGCATATTGTGGAAAGTAGTGTAGTCAGGAGAAGACGCTCTCAGGTGGGTCTTTGGTGGAGGAAACTATATCTTCGATCCTAAAAAAAGTAAGTTATTTTTATAGTAATTATACTTAGATAAACAGTTGGAAAATTTACTTATATAATTTAAGGTGGTACTAATTATCTAGCAAGCAATGATTTGCTCTTGCGATAAAAGAAGATAATGTAGATGTTAATGACTAATTAAGATATTTTGACAATCTAAACTAATTTGATTATTTTTGCAGGAAGGCAAGGAGGTTTGAGAAATGCTTTCCTCAAAAGCCAACCCCTATATACAGCAGTTCAAAAAGCAAAAAAGTGTCAGCCGAAGAGCCATCGACAGACGAACTCCCAACTATAGAATTTCCTTCACGAGGGAAACTCAAAGCTAGTTCTTGGCGTATCCATCAAAAAATTGGTTATGGGTACTTTGTAGCTATTGGAATTGGCTTTTTTGGCTCACTGACTGGGTTAGTGATTGCTAATTACTACCGAGGAAGGGAAGTTAGACAATTCAATCAAGCTTATGAACAAGGACAACTACTGAGTAATTATAAAGATGCCGTAGTAGGAGCGCAATTACATAGTTATAACCTAGTTGCTGTATTAGAAAATTCACAACAACTGCAAAGCAAAAAAGCTGATTTTCTGAAGAATGTTGAAAAAGCCAAGCAACTAGAGTCAAAAATTGGCGGATTTCTCGATACTAAACCTAAAAGACTAGCAGCAACAAGTTCGACTTTACAGACCTTATTGCTGGATTATAAGACTAATTTAAAAGCCTACGTTGACCAAATCGAGGTTGTCTTACAGAAAATTGACTCCCCAAAAGTGCAGCCTCAGAAGATTTCTTCGGCCCGATCGCAGTTATTAACAATAATGCGTGGTGAAACAGCCATGCAGTTAGACCAGCTTTCTCAAAGCTTGACTAACATCCTGCAAACTGCCCAAGAACAAGAGCAAGAAAGGCAAAAAGCCGTTGAGCAGGCGAGAATAGTTGAGCGATTCATCGTGATCGTGAGTATGCTGGTTTCGGTAGCGATCGCAGCTATTGTAGCTTGGCGTACCAGTCGAGCGATCGCTGAACCAGTGATCACTGTAACCCAAGTAGCTGAACAAGTTGCCAGGAAACATAATTTTGATTTGCGAGCGCCTGTTACCACTGAAGATGAAATTGGCCTACTCGCCAAATCTCTAAATCGTCTGATTGAGCGCGTATCTGAGCGAACAAAAGAACTACAACAAGCTAAAGAATTAGCCGAAGCTGCTAGCAAAGCAAAAAGCATATTTTTGGCCAATGTCAGCCACGAATTACGCACACCATTAAATGCTGTCATTGGCTTAAGCCAACTACTAGAAGACGACGCTACGGATCTTGGTTTATCGCCAGACTTTATCACCGACTTAGAAACAATTAATGCTGCTGGTAAGCATCTACTGCACTTGATTAACGAAATCCTCGACTTGTCAAAAATCGAAGCAGGGAAAATGACCCTGTATCCTGAGACATTCGAGATTGCAACGCTAATTCATAACGTTGTTCTCACAGTCAAGCCAGCTATAGAAAAAAATGCCAATGTTTTAGAAGTGGATTTTGATGAGCAACTTGGCACCATGTATGCCGATCAAACCAGGATGCGGCAGGTGTTATTAAACTTACTAAGTAACGCTAGTAAGTTCACTACAAACGGTAAGATAATGCTGACAGTCAAAAGAGAAAAAGATGAAGTCCGGCTGGATGCTCCTTTAGGCAGCATTATTTTCACCGTTACCGACACAGGTATCGGTATGTCTAACCGTCAACAGCAGCAGTTATTTCAACCTTTTACACAAGGTGATACTTCAACTACCAAAAAGTATGGAGGTACGGGATTGGGGTTGGCAATTAGCCGCCACTTTTGCCAGATGATGGGTGGTGAAATTATTGTCAAAAGTCAGCCAGGAATTGGCTCTACTTTCACTATTCGTCTGCCAATGACTGTGCAGGATTGAATGGGGCATTGGGCATTAGGAGTGCTGAGTTAGGAGTTAGGAGTTAAGAGTTAGGAGTTAGGAGTTTTGTTTATCTCCTTGTCCCCTTGTCCCCTCATCTCCCTCATCTCCCCGCTCCCCTGCTCCCCTGCTCCCTCATCCAGTGAATTAAGTAATGATACTCACCCTCCCTGTATCCAAGTCGTAACGTCCTCCGACAATTTTTAATTTGCCTGACTCCACCTGCTCAGTTAAAAGCTTTGAGCGCTTCAATCGTTCAATTTGATATTGCACATTTGCCACCACAGCGTTTTCAACTGCATCACCAGACTGACTTTTGACTTTTTCTACTGCTGGCTTAATTGCCTTCACAAAAGTACTAATATCACCGAGTAACGATTCGTTTTGGACAGCTGCGGTTACTGCGCCACAACGCTCATGGCCCATCACCATCAGCAGTGGAGAATTTAATAAGACAACTGCATATTCAATACTGCCGATCGCTTCATGTGTGGCAATATTGCCGGCAATCCGAACATCAAAAATGTCCCCAATGCCTTGATCGAAAACAATTTCTGCGGGTACTCGTGAATCCGCACAACTAAGAATAGTTGCAAATGGATGTTGAGCTTGAGCAACTTCGTGCAACCGCAGCTCAGATTGATCGGGGTATTGGGGATGATGAGCGACAAAGCGCTGATTTCCGTCAATCAGCTTTTGCAATGCTGCATCGGGACTGAGAGATTCAGAGGAAGTTGAGGGGATTTCGGCAGCTTTAGCCTGTTCTACCCGCCAGAGTAAATCGCTGGCAGTTAGCATCATCCCAAAGGCCCCGGTCATTCCTAACTTCAAAAAGTCACGACGTTCCATGAAATGTTTCATTGAATTTATAACTCTCTTACAGAGACGCGATACATCTGACAGAGCGAATTTCCATCACATCGGAAACGTAACAAGTACCTCCGAATTTATTCAGGAGTGGTCTGATATTTTCGACAACACGCTTGAGTTCTTCTGGCATACAAAACGCGAGAATGTAAACATTATCAAGCATGGTCATGTCTAAATCTTCTGTTGTTCCTCGTAATCCTTTACCAACAACATTTCTAATGACGGCATGGTTATGTACACCTGACTTGTCTAAATTATCTAAAATTTTGGCAAGCTCAAAGGAGTTGGCGATAATTTCTATCTTTTTAACTACGTGCATATTATTACCTCCAGAATAGGTTAATTCCGTAGAGATATAGCGGAATTCCCACAATAATATTGAACGGAAATGTGACTGCTAGAGCGGTAGAAACATATAGGCTGGGATTTGCTTCGGGAACAGTCATCCGCATCGCCGCAGGCACAGCAATGTAAGAAGCGCTGGCACACAATACAGCGAATAGCAGCGAATTTCCCTGAGGCATACCGATGAATTTGGCGATCGCTAACCCAATGGCTGCATTGAGTATTGGAATTAGTATGGCAAATAAAATCAGGAAAACTCCGGTTTTTTGCAAGTCTTTAATTCTTCTGGCAGCCACCAGTCCCATATCCAATAAAAAGAAGGTGAGAATGCCATAAAACAACCCTTGAGCAAAGGGTTCTAATACGTGCCAACCACGTTCTCCTGTCAAGACACCGATTAAGAGGCTACCGACTAGGAGAAAAACTGAACTATTAAGAAATGCTTCTTGCAAAACTTCCGACCAAGCAAACTCTCGCTTTTCATCGGCGGTGAATATACTCACCAAGATCAGACCAACAATGATTGCCGGAGATTCCATCAGGGCAAGAGCTGCTACCATGTAACCATCATAATGAATACCAAGCTCTGTGAGAAAAGCGCCGGCAGTGATGAAAGTGACGGCACTGATAGAACCGTAGGTTGCTGCGATCGCCGCAGCATCGTAAGTATCCAGTTTCACCTTTAGGATAAAAAAGGTGTAAATTGGAACAAGGCAAGCCATCATCATTGCTGCCACGAGTGTTAGAATTACTTCCTGATTCAGTCCACTTTTGATTAGTTCTACCCCTCCCTTAAAACCAATTGCAAACAGCAAATACAACGAAAGGAGTTTGGGTACTGGTGGGGGAATTTCCAAATCAGACTTGACAAAAACAGCAGTCATGCCTAAAAAGAAAAACAAGATTGGCGGATTCAAAATGTTGGATACAATTAAGCTAAAATCCATATCCACCCCTCTTTATACTGGTAAAACTTGCAATTAAAGAAATTTTTCATCTTTAAAAATTTAACGGTTCAATGATGATGTATCGTGTATTGTTACCTAATGTCAATTGGGTACTCAAAGAGTGAATAGTCTTATTGGTGACTATACTTTCAGTTAGGTATTACAGCGTTTTTCAAGCAAATAAACCACGGTCTAGGAAACATTGTCATGTCCCCAGAAAAACGTATTGGGGCAATTTATTAATTTAATTGCCCCTACTGTTGACAACAGAACAAGTTAGAGCTTGCTCATCATATTTTGATGTTTGATTCCCCGTCGCTGATTTTACGACAGAACGCGCAGGAATAATTGGTCGCTAACTTATCCACGTAGAAAAGTTAACGTATTGTAGGGACAATTCATAAATTGCTACGACACAAACGTTGTCAAAATCCCAGTATTTTTTGATTTACAACAGTTTTGTAAATCCTGCTTGCTCAAAATGCCGATCGGATGTAAAAGCTTGAGTAATCCCCTCCTGTATCATCACTGCAAAGCTAACACAGTCAGTTAGCCCCCAATCTTTATAGCCCCGCCCCTTGTGGGCGGAACAAATCTAAAATCGTCTTTTCTTCAATCCCCAAGCCCCGACCGTAGTCAAGCGGGGTTAATCCAAAATTGTAAATCTAAAATCCAAAATCGATTGACCAAGTTTCGTTAGGATGTTGTAATCTGGGCAATAGCGACTTTCTATTGATGTGACCCCAGGCGTAGGCGTAGCCCGCACTTCGGCTGCGCTCAGTGACCGTCGGAGACATCGCTTTTTCACATCTATGACAACAACCATCGACTTTCTCAGTCACCTTAACCCCAGCCAACGTCAAGCTGTCGAACACTACTGCGGCCCATTGCTAGTTGTTGCTGGCGCAGGTTCCGGTAAAACACGAGCGCTGACTTATCGCATTGCAAATCTAATTCTGAAACACCGTGTCGATCCAGAAAATATCCTGGCGGTTACTTTTACGAATAAAGCCGCGCGGGAGATGAAAGAACGGATTCAACGGCTGTTTGCCGAACAACTGGCGATGAAACAACACGGTCAGCGATTGGATTTGTTGACAGAATACCAACAAACACTACTGAGATCGCAAGTTTACAAAAACACGATCAAAGACTTATGGTGTGGCACTTTCCACAGTCTATTTTCTCGCATTCTCCGCTTTGATATTGAAAAATATGTAGACGAAAAAGGACGCAAGTGGAATCGCAATTTCTCTATCTTTGATGAATCAGATGTTATCAGTCTGATCAAAGAAATCGTTAATAAAGAGCTAAATTTAGACGATAAGAAGTTTGATGCCCGCTCTGTCCGCTACGCTATTAGTAACGCTAAAAACCAAGGTTTATCACCCCAAGAATTTGAACGAGATCAACCCAATTATCGCGGACGAGTAATAGCCCAAGTTTACAATTTATATCAAGATAAGTTAGCACAAAACAACGCTCTTGATTTTGACGATCTTATTCTTGTACCTACGAGATTATTTCAACAAAATGAGCAGGTATTAGGTTACTGGCATCGCAAGTTTCGTCATATCCTCGTAGATGAATATCAGGATACTAACCGTACTCAGTATCAACTGATTAATTTATTGGTTACTAATGGCGAAACCAAAAAGAGCGAATGGGAATGGGAAAATCGCTCAGTTTTTGTTGTCGGTGATGCAGACCAATCAATTTACAGCTTTCGGATGGCAGATTTCACCATCTTGCTAGGATTTCAGGAAGACTTTGGCGATGGTTTGGTAGATGATGACACCCGGACGATGGTTAAGCTAGAAGAAAACTATCGTTCTTGTGAAAACATTTTACAAGCGGCTAATGAACTGATTGAAAATAACACCCAACGGATTGATAAAGTTCTGAAGGCGACGCGGGGAACGGGTGAACAGATTACTTGTCACAAAGCCGATGAAGAACTTGCAGAAGCAGCATTTGTAATTAATCAAATTAGCACTTTAAAAAACCAAAATCCAGAGTTAGACTGGGGTAGTTTTGCCATACTTTATCGGACAAATGCCCAATCTCGCCCCTTTGAAGAATTGTTGGTGAAATATCAAATTCCTTACACAGTTGTAGGAGGAATGAGATTTTACGATCGCAAAGAAATTAAAGATGTAGTAGCTTATTTAAGAGCGATCGCTAACCCAGCTGATACAGTCAGTTTATTACGAGTCATCAATACTCCCCGGCGGGGAATTGGCAAAACCACTATTGACGCTTTGGTAAACGCATCTGGGCAACTAGGGACAACTTTGTGGGAAATACTCAGCGATGAAACATCAGTTAATACATTAGCTGGACGGGCGACAAAAGCTGTAAATAACTTTGCCGAAATGATTAGCCGTTGGCAAGGACAAGTCGCTACACTTCCGGTAACTGAGGTTTTGCAAGGAATATTAGAAGACTCTGGTTACGTTCAAGACTTGATGAATCAAGGCACAGATGAAGCCACAGATCGGGTACAAAACGTTCAGGAACTTTACAACGCTGCGCTGCAATTTCAAGAAGAAAACGAAGAAATTTCCTTGCGAGACTTTCTCAACAGTGCTGCCCTCAGTTCCGATTTAGATAACTTAAAAGAAGGGCAAACAGCCGTTTCTTTAATGACTTTACACGCTTCCAAAGGTTTGGAATTTCCTGTAGTGTTTCTGGTGGGATTAGAACAAGGACTATTTCCTGGCTTTCGTTCGCTAAGTGACCCCGCATCTTTGGAAGAAGAACGCCGCCTGTGTTATGTAGGGATTACTCGCGCCCAAGAAAGGTTATATTTATCACACGCGCGGGAACGTCGTTTGTATGGTTCTCGCGAACCTGCTGTGCGATCGCAATTTCTCGACGAATTGCCAGAAGAATTACTAACTACTCAACGCCTGAGTCGCCAAAGTTATACCAAAAGTGCCTCTACTCCGAATGGAAAGCAAGACACGAAGCAGAATTGGCAAGTAGGCGATCGAGTATTACACAAAACTTTTGGTCTTGGTGAAATCACCCATGTTTTCGGAACGGGTAATAAGATGTCTGTAGCAATTAAATTTTCTGGCTTAGGACAAAAAATTGTTGACCCCAGAGTAGCACAGCTGCAACGAGTAGAGTAATACCAATTTGAAAAAAGAATGCGACAAATAGACCATTTGTAGAGACGCGATTCATGAGCCAGCGCGTTGCGGGGGTTCCCACGGCAGTCGCTCATGGGGGGAACCCCCAAGACCGCGCTGCCTCCCCGTTGTAGCGACTGGCGTCGCGTCTTTACCCAAGGATGTGTTGCAATCATTAATTGAATTGGTATAAGGGGTATATAAACGACCAGATAGACTATATTTTGATGGTGCGTTGCTACAGAACAAGCATTTATAGCTCCAGAACATGCTGGACTAACTAAAACTTGTTTATTTGTAACTCCAGAACGTGCTGGACTAACTAAAACTTGTTCATTAATAAGTCAAATAGAAGTTTTTTCAACTAAAACTTCTATTTGACTTATCATTTTTGAACTTCTTATAATTAATCATTAAGTTGATTAAATCCAACTTTAGTTTTACTTATCTAAAAACGAGTTATTTGTAACTAAAACACCAACATTTATAAGTTGAGTTTAAGTTGTATTAACTCCAGCTTCTTCTGAACTTATCAAAGGATGAGTTTTTATAACTTATTGTTTTTCATATTTCAATTCCTTCAAAGTGTTCAACAGTGGGAAATGGCTCATAAAAATGATGCAGAAGTTTTTTCCACTCTTGATACTCAGCAGAACTTCTAAATCCAACAGTATGAGATTCTAAAGTTTCCCATCTGACAAGTAATAAGTATTTCCCGTTGACTTCTATACATTTATGCAATTCATGGGATAAATATCCGTCCATTGAGGAAATAATTTTAGAAGCTTTTTTGAAAGTAGTTTCAAAATCAAATTCTAGACCAGGTTTTACATGAAGAATAACTGCCTCAAGAATCATAAAATTTCTATGTTAAGTAATATTTCGCCAACGCTATTGCTATCTCGGCTCAATGCCGTTTTTTTTTGACAAAAGGATTTTCCTGTAACTCTTTCATAGTAAAGTTTTTAAGCTTTGCTGTGCGGTGAAATATGTCTTCTCAATATTTTATCCCAATTAGGTTTTACCAAAAACTCTAGCCTTAACCTAGTCTTAACTCGTATTTGAACTACGTTGTGTTATATACTATTTCAATGTAGTGCAAAGTAGTGCAAAAACTAGCACAAACTTTAAACTGTAACAATTGAAATCTTATTTCAAGAAACAGATTCTCAAGACAATTGGCTTAGTTAGGTTGATTTTTTTTAAATTGGCTTAATTTTTAATGAAGAATTTGAGATATACAGGCTTTTGTTTTACTTTAAATACAAAAGATGAAAGTAACCGCTCAATAAATCGGGGCGAACTACCAGTTCAGGAACGAGTTTACGCCATTTGAGCCTTGTCACTGAGCGATTTACCCCGGATTATTAAGCGGTTACGAAACCAGTCTAAGTAGATGTTGCATTTCTTTGAACTACCTATCTAGGGTTTTCCCCGCTGGCAGGGTTACTCATAGATGACACCTCTGCCAGCGAATATCTCTGAATCAAACTTATAACCGAGGGGATTAATATGGCAGACATTATTGGAGATAACAGCAATAACACTCTAATTGGCACGTTTGAGAATGACGCTATCCTTGGTCAGGGCGGTGATGATAACCTCTTTGGTCGGGGGGGCAATGATGACCTCTTGGGTGGGGCTGGCAATGACTCGCTTAATGGCGAGGACGGCAATGACCTTCTCAATGGTGAGGACGGCGAGAACACCCTACTTGGTGGGTTGGGCGATGATGTCCTCCTTGGTGGATCTAGCAATGACCTTCTCGATGGTGAGGATGGGGACGATCAACTCCTTGGCAAAGGCGGTGACGACACCCTGCTTGGTGGGTTCGGTAATGATGCTTTCCTTGCTGGATCTGGCAATGACCTTATCGAAGGCGGGGACGGAAATGACCGACTCGCTGGAGAAGACGGTAAAGACCAACTCTTTGGTGGGGAAGGGGTTGACACGCTCAATGGCGGGGCTGGCGATGACCAGATTGATGGCGAGAATGGCGATGACAACTTGATTGGTCAGGCTGGCGATGACACCCTCCTTGGCGGGGCTGGCCATGACCGACTAGAAGGAGGGGACGGGGATGACAAAATCTTTGGTGGGACTGGCAATGATACTGCTGACTATTCAAATAGCACTGCCGGTGTCACCGTCAACCTGGCGACTGGAACCGCCAATGGAGGGGCTGGGAATGATGTCCTGTTTAATATCGAACAAGTCTTTGGTTCTGGTTTCAAAGACTTTCTAATTGGCGGGCGCGGTAATGATTCCCTCTTTGGTAGAGGTGGCAATGACCTGCTTGATGGTGGAGTTGGCAATGACCTGCTTGATGGCGAAGAAGGCGACGATACTGTCCGTGGTGGGGCTGGCGATGACACCTTGCGTGGTGGGACTGGCAATAACCAACTCTTGGGTGGAATTGGTGTTGATACTGTTGATTATTTCAGTGCCACTTCCGGAGTCACGATTAACCTTGCCACTGGAACCGCTACAGGGCAGGGCAGGAGTGATGTCCTGTTGGAGATTGAAAGAGTCGTTGGTTCTAGGTTCAATGACACCATCCTTGGCGGAGCTGCCAATGACTTCTTCATCAGTGGTGGGGACGGGAATGACTTTGTCAATGGTGAGGCTGGTAATGACCGCCTCTTTGGCGATAACGGCAATGACACTCTCCTTGGCGGGGCTAACGACGACTTTATCAATGGCGGGTACGGCAATGACTCCCTGCTTGGCGGTAGCGGCATTGACATCCTGCTTGGTGGGGCTGGCAATGACTTTCTCAATGGTGAGGACGGGAATGACAACCTCATTAGTAGAGAAGGCAATGATACCCTGCTAGGCGGCAACGGCAATGACGCCTTGCTTGGTGGGGATGGCGATGACCAACTCCAAGGTGGAGGCGGGGATGACCAACTCTTTGGTGGGACTGGCATTAATACTGCTGACTATTCAAATGCCACTGCTGGAGTCACCGTTGACCTTAGCGCTGGAACTGCCAGTGGGGGAGATGGGAATGATGTCCTGTTCAATATCGAGCAAGTCTTTGGTTCTAGTTTTAGCGACTCCCTGATTGGAGCAGGCAGCAGTGATACCCTTTTTGGCAGAGGCGGCAATGACACCTTGCTTGGTGGAGATAGCGATGACTTTCTTGATGGTCAGGAAGGTAATGACCTCGTCTTGGGCGAGGATGGGAATGACAGCCTGTTTGGCGGGGCTGGCAATGACCAAGTCGAAGGAGGAGAAGGCAATGACACCCTCGGTGGCGGCGTCGGCAATGACATTCTCCTTGGGGGGCCTGGAAATGATGTCTTCATAGGCGTTGATACTAATGGTTCTGATTCTCCTGGATTAGGGGAGGTTGATACCCTAACTGGAGGGCCTGGGGAAGATAAGTTCTTACTTGGAGATGCTACTAATGTCTTCTATGACGATAACAACAGTGGAAGTAGTGGTTTAGCAGACTACGCTACCATCAGTGGCTTCAACTCCAACGAAGATGCAATCCAGCTCAAAGGAACAGTGGGAGACTATCGCTTGCAGACTGTGGGAGCCGATACAAGGGTATTTTTGGACAACTCAGGAGAGCTAGATGAACTCATTGGTGTTGTGCAAGCATCGCCTTTGAAGCTTGATAGTGACGACTTCCTGTTCTACGAGAAAGAAGATGCTGGACAAGGGACAAATAACACACTAGCTACTGCTGAGAAGCTAGGTACTTTAACATTAGGTTCAGAAGTTAATACCTCTGCTCAACTGGCAACGCTTCCAGGGAACAAGCCTGATTTCGACTTTTTCACATTTTCTTTAGCCAACCCAGGAACTGTGACTATCAACACGCCAAATTATAACAATAACTATCCAGTTCTCGGCCTATTTAATAGTGCCGGTAACTTACAGAGTTCCAGTAGTTCTCAATCAATCACCGCTTCACTAGGGGCAGGTACTTACTCCATTTCAGTAAGTGATTATGATTACTTCCCTCAAAATGGCGGGACTTTCAGTTCTGGCTATTTTAATGCTGGTTCCTATACGCTAGGAGTCACTGTAGCCTAAAGACAAATCGTACTAAGAAAAGCGGAAACAGTTGCCAATTAAGAAGTTTGCAGTTGTTTCCGTAATTCTTGTCGAGGTTTTGTCATGAAGGGGTAGGCTTTGGGGCGGCGTTTTTGAACTCACTCGTGG
The DNA here is from genome assembly GCF_034530775.1 of Nostoc sp. DedSLP04. Taxonomy (NCBI): domain Bacteria; kingdom Bacillati; phylum Cyanobacteriota; class Cyanophyceae; order Nostocales; family Nostocaceae; genus Nostoc; species Nostoc sp. DedSLP04. The sequence goes on from NZ_JAVRCL010000072.1 coordinate 17,234, forward strand.
TTCCCTGCGTGCAGGACGGTCAGTAACGACTTTGTGAACGATAATTTTGATTGTTCTGCTCATTCATAAACCTGCCTTGAAAATAAGGCAGGGCTGTTTCATTCGATCTCTTGGAGATTTTGTCAAGAGTATGAATCATAAATTTGCATGAGTGGGAAAAACAAAAACTACCACTTCAATCGAGAAATTTAAGTGCTAACACTAATCAAAAGCAGACTTTACATAAGAAACTGCAATAGGCGTAATTTTTTCGACAAGATTATTAATCACTACTCGTTCATATTCAGTCCAAATTCTGGGATGACCAAAAATACATGGTTGTAAAATTCCCCAGAGTTGCCCATCCTGGCAGATATGGGCATGAATAAGGGCACGATGTCCAAAATACTTCTGTTCAAATTCCCGATTTAAAACCTGAGAATCAGCTGTTTCTACATCTTCTACAAAGATTGAAGGTTTAGCACGTAGCGCAGCAGCAAACATCGGATCTTCATCTGTTACAGATGGGGGTTGTGTTGCCCATTCTTCATTATAAACAGTAGGTACATCTGGAGTACGAATCCAACAAAAGGCAACTCTACCAAGGTCATTTTGTGGATTGTGCAGATATAGAAAACATCTATCAGACTGTAAAAAATCGCCTATAACTGGTAACAGTGCAGAAAATATAGCATCTGGTGTTTGAGATGATTCAACAATATTTTTGAGTGCAGAAGGAAGTTCTTGCTGAGTCATATAACTAAGCTGATTTTAATTGAATAATCCCTTTATCAAAAACGCGATTATTAGTAGCGATCGCACTTATTTCTATTCTATCTTTATACACTTCATAAGAAGCAAAACTTAAGTCACTGGTAGAATATCCTGTCCACTCAGAACGCCCTACAGGACGATTACCAGCACCCGCACCACAAATTAAATAAGTTGTCCCATCAATAGCACGAGTGCGTTCATAATTATGCTCGTGACCATTGATGTAAAGTTGAACGCCGTATTTTTTAAATAGGGGAGTAAAAGTTTTAATAAAATCTGGATTATTCCCATACTGACCCGATGAATAAATCGGATGATGACCAAACACTACTTTCCAAGGAGCATTACTAAGACTTAATTCTTTTTCTAACCAACTTAGCTGATTTTTCCAATCAGCATTCCCGTTAGTATCTAAAGCGAAAAATTGTACTTGATTACGTTTAAATGTATAGTAACGTCCCTTCATATTAAAGCCAGCATACTTGACTTGTGGATCGCCATTTTCAGTACGAATATCGTGATTACCTAAACAAGCCTGAAATTTCACACCAAGCTTTAGTAAACCTTGATAGGGACGTTCAAAAACTGCATTAATTTTCTCAATCTCGCCGTTATTGTAAATGTTGTCTCCAGCTAAAACGACTAAATCATAAGGATTTTTCTGATGATACGCATTCATCGCTCTAGCCACAGCATACTGTCCTTTAGCGCCAGTCCCCGTATCTGCAACAGACACAAAACGTAATAACAAGTCTTTTTTGGCTGGGTTAGCGGCTATAGCTGTTGTTGAGTCGCTAATATCAGCACTTTGATGATTTTGATGAGTAAACATCCAGGCTAAAAATCCTGTACCAATGGCGCTGAAGCTACTTAAAAATAAAAATTGACGGCGTTTCAGGTTCATAACTCACCAAATTTAATAAATAGTCAGTTTAGCTGAAGCAATGTGCAATGTAGTGATACATTAAGGCAAAAGAAGGCAGCACCAGTAATAATGTACGTTGTTTGTCTTTGATTCGCTGCTTTTGGTGAAAGTTCCATGTCACAAGACAATCAGTCAAAACCGACGGATAAGCAAGTAACTCAACCTCCCCAAAAACCTTACCAGAGAGTTCAGCCATTTTGGAAGGCTAAAATTATCCAACTTCTCCAAGGGACGATTGGGGTTTTAGAAGTAACTGTGGAAAAACTGGAGACACCACCCCCACCTGGTACTGAGGAAAAACCTGGTTTTTTTCAGCAGCTTCAGTTGCGGTGGGGTGGATTGTTAAGGACAATCCGCTTGTTTTTACCATCAAATTTGTCAACAAAGTTATCAGATACAGCTTTGACAGGAATTGTGACTGGAATTGCTGTAATTCTCATTTGGACAACTACGACTATCTTTACTGGGAAACCTACGGAAATAGCAACTGTTCCCCCAGTTGAAGAGGTTCCGATACCAACACCAACGATAACTACTCCACCGGAATCAGTCGCACCAGAACCACAGCCACCAGAAGAAATTACGCCACCGCCAGAAGCACAAATTACCCCACCAACACCAGAACCAGAACCAATTCCTACGCCAACGCCAATCCCAACACCAACACCGACACCCATCATAGAATTGACACCTGAACAAGCTTTGATTGCGGCTATTGAAAATCAGGTAGCTGAAATTAGCGATCGCGTTGCCTCTGGTCTGATAAAGTCAATTCAAGCCAACTTCCGTACAAGTAACTTGACTGTCAAAATTAGTAACGATTGGTACACTCTCAATGAATCTCAGCAAGACAAACTAGCTGCGGAAATATTACAACGCTCTCAAGAACTTGATTTTACCCATTTAGAAATTCTCGACTCCCAAAATCAGCTAATAGCTCGTAACCCAGTTGTTGGGACTGAGATAGTAATTTTTAAACGGCAAACAGCAAGTTAAAATAATTCGTAATTCGTAATTCGTAATTCGTAATTCGTAATTCGTAATTTTGAGTTGAACTTTAAGTATTTATGTTAGACAACGTTTCGCTATTGCTGAAAGCTTGTGAAAATTTAAATATCAGCTATGAAATTCTTCATCCTTCGGAAAATTTAGTCAAAATAAAATTGAATAGTAAACAGCATTATTTTTGTAACTATAGTACTCCCTTACTTAATCAAGCAGTAGCACACCTGCTCAAAGACAAAGAATATACTTATCATGTTTTAAATAAAAAAGTTAAACTTCCTCGGACACTGGGTTTTCTTTCCCCTTTCTGTGACATCAAATATAAGATTTACTTAAAATTTCCAACTATTCAAGATATCGTATTAGAAATAAAAGAAAACTTTGAAACACCAGTAATTATTAAAAGAAACTCTGGTGCAAGCGGACATAATGTCTTTTTGTCTAAGAATCTAGATGAAATTGAAACTGCTTTAAAAGAAATTTTTACTATTAATCATAAATATGATTACGTCGCTCTTGCTCAAGAATTTATTCAGATTAAATCTGAATATAGAGCGATTTTCTTAAATAAAGAGTTAGTTTTGCTCTATGAAAAAGATATAACTGATGCGAAATTTATCGGTAATCTCAGTCCTCTACACTGGGATGGTGCGAAAGCCAAGTATATTAACGATCCACAAATACTATCAGAGATTGCTAATTTTGCTCAACCAGTTTTTGAAGAATTAGACCTTGATTATGGTGGTTTTGATATCGTATTAGATCGAGATAATCAATATTGGTTAATTGAAATCAACTCTCACCCCAATTTTGGCATTTTTATTAGAGACAATGGAGAGGAGCATGTGTTGAAAATTTTTGAAAAAATGCTTGTTAGCCTAACCTCAAATTGAAGAAATAAATCATCACAAAGACGCGATAAATCGCCGTCTCTACAAAGACTGATTATTGTAAAGACGGCGATTCATCGCGTCTCTTGCTTAACTCTTAACTCCCCACTCTCATTGCCTGAGTTGGTATCCATACAGTAAAAATTGAGCCGATACTTACAGTTGATTCTACTTCAATTCGACCTCGATGGAGTTCCACGAGTTGTTTAGTTAAAGCTAGTCCAAGTCCCGTACCTTCGTAGCGGCGGCGATAGGGCGTATCGAGTTGCTGAAATTTCTCAAACAGTAATGGTAATTGTTCTTCGGGAATGCCGATTCCGGTGTCTTCCACTTGAAAAATAGCAGTATTATCTTCCACCCAAAGACGTAAGGTAACGCTGCCACTTTTAGGGGTGAATTTAATCGCGTTAGTTAACAGATTCCAAAGAATTTGTTCTACTCGTTTGGCATCGCCGATAAAGCGATCGCACCTGGGATCGATTTGCAAATCAAGTATGAGATTAATTTGCTCGCTCGCTGCTTTTTTTTGCAGCGACTTCAGAGCATTTTCGGCAACATTTACTAAAGAAAATTCCGAAATATTTAAAGCTGTTTTACCAGCCTCGATTTGCGATAAATCGAGGATGTCATTAATCATTGCTAATAAATGTTCTCCACTGTCGTGGATGGTTTGCAGATAACCCCGTTGTCGTTGGCTCAATTCACCCAAAGGCCAGCGTAATAACGTTGAAGACATCCCAATCACATAAGTTAAAGGCGTGAGCAATTCATGACTGATAGTAGCGAGAAACTCACTTCTAATTCGGCTAGCAGCTTCGGCGGCGAGGAGAGCATCACGCAGGGCCATTGTCCGCTCAATAACTCGTTGTTCGAGATTTTGTTTTTCTTGGGTGAGAGTTTGCATTAACTCAGCTTGGTGAATAGCGATCGCTAATTGTTCTGCGATCGCAACCAGCAAGCTTTTTTCGCTATCATTCCATTGGTATGGGCGATCGCACTGATGAGCAATCAGCAATCCCCACAGTTTGTCCTCAAACATTATCGGTGCAGCCAACTTAGCCTTAACTTGGCATTCCCTTAAAAAATTCAACAAACATTCTTCTAGAGCATAAGTTTTTTCGACATCATCCACAGCCAAGGTAAAACCTTGCTGATACTTCTCCCAACACTGAGAGGTTCGGATAAAGCAATTTTTTTCCGTGTAATTCAACACCGATGTAATAGCATTTGTAGCACGAGCTTCATAGACAATATAACCTCCATACTTTTGGCAGTCTCCTAGTAGAGGTTGATTATTTGTTGATATAAAAGGCGAGTATCGATCGTTGTTTTCGTGTATAGAAAAATAGATTTCGGTAGATTCCCTAACCGATAGTTCCATGTCTGTTGTCAGTGCCGTTTCATTGAAGGGAATAGTATCAGACTGGTATGGTTGAGTATTTACTTGAGAAGCTGCAAATTTATAAATTACTAATCTGTCTAATTCCAAAAACTCACGCACCTGTGTAATCGCCGTTGCCATAATGACCGGCAAATCTAGGCTTTTGCGGATCTGCGTTGTTACCTGGTTTAACAACCGCTCTTGGGAAATTTGTTTTTTTAAAGCATCTTCCACTGGCTGACAGATATAAACTGCTGGCCCAATTGGGCTTGGAGATGCTATTATTTCTTGGTTTGGCTGAGTTAGGAGATATTCTAATAACAACAGCGTGAATTGACTTTGGAGTGTGGCGTCATTGGGTTTAATAATTTGCTGATAGCGTTCGAGATTTTGGTGAGTATAAGAATCGCACTCAAACAAGTCTTTCAATTCGTAGACAAAAGAAGCGATCGCCTCCAAATTAAACGTCAACTGAGCATTGATTTCTGAGTAAATTCCTTGCCCCTCTATTTCCCTGCTTCCTTGCTCAAATGTTCCTACCAAAAGGGCGCTAAACTGCTCAGAAACCACTAATGTAAACCTTTGCCTTTGCCACTCCACAGGTATGTAAATCCGCGCCAACGTAGCTTCTGTCAGTATCAAAACGGCACTTCCCACCGTTTGAGCCATTTGTTCTAACAACTCCCCAAGCTGATTAAATACAACAATAGGCAAGGTTCGAGAAAAGCTCAAATCAGGAGAACTAAGCATTTTCAATCATTTTGGTAAGAGAGGGCACAATCCAGGGAAAAAAGTTTGTTTTGATTATGTACTAACCAATAACTTAAAACGGTAACACAGGATTATGCATCGTATAAGTAGCACATCAGGTGGATGGAATCAGTCAGAAGGTATAACTTTTTTAGAACAAACTCCCGCGCCTTTCGTCTTGATTACGGCTGCTGATACTGACATTCAAACCTTGGCAGCTGCGGTGACAAAATTACCTGCAAGCTTTCCTGCATTAAGAGTCGCCAACCTGTTGCAGTTGCAGCAACAATTAAGCATAGATACTTATGGCGAGCAAGTTTTGGAACTTGCCCAAGTAATTATTTTGCGCCTATTAGGAGGACGTTCTTACTGGGGTTATGGCTTAGAAGTAGTGCAAGAAATTGTGCAACGTAATGGTAGAACCCTCATTGTAATGCCAGGGGATGACGCTTTCGATCCCGATTTAATTTCCCAGTCTACCGTGCCTTTGGGTATTGTTAACCAGGTATGGCAGTATTTTAGCGAAGGCGGCGTGGAAAATTTCGTTAATGCTCTGCAATTTATCTCCGATAGTTGCTTATTAACTGCATATAATCCCCCATCACCTCAACCGATTCCGCGCGTGGGATTGTATGAGTGGGGAGTGGAGGGGCTGGGGAGCAGGGGAGCTGGGGAGCAGGGGAGCAGGGGAGAGTTAGAACTTCGTTCATCCACCTTTGAACTGGATAAATCCACCTCAGATACTCGTTCATCCACCTTTGAACCGGATGAATCCACCTCAGAACTCCGTTCATCCACCTTTGAACTGGATGAATCCACCTCAGAACTCCGTTCATCCACCTCTGAACTGGATGAATCCACCTCAGAACTCCGTTCATCCACCTCAGAACTCCGTTCATCCACCTTTGAACCGGATGAATCCACCTCAGAACTCCGTTCATCCACCTCTGAACTGGATGAATCCACCTCAGAACTTCGTTCATCCACCT
>NZ_JAVRCL010000072.1:24026-40391 GCF_034530775.1 Nostoc sp. DedSLP04
CGTTCATCCACCTCTGAACTGGATGAATCCACCTCAGAACTTCGTTCATCCACCTCTGAACTGGATGAATCCACCTCAGAACTTCGTTCATCCACCTTTGAACCGGATGAATCCACCTCAGATACTCGTTCATCCACCTTTGAACCGGATGAATCCACCTTGTCCCCTTGTCCCCTTGTCTCCTTGTCCCCTTGTCCCCAATCCCCAATGCCCAAAGTCGGCATCCTTTTCTACCGCGCTCATTATTTAGCGGAGAATACTAAAGTAATTGATGCTTTATGCGAAGCTTTGGTACAGAAAAATTTACAACCAGTGCCAGTATTTGTTTCTTCCTTACGCGAACCAGATGTGCAAGTTGAGTTGAGTGAATTTTTCCAACCCAAAGAAGCCGAATCAATCGCTGTACTGCTAAATACCACCAGTTTTTCTCTAGCACGCTTGGAAAGCGAAACACCCCAAACCGAACTTTGGCAAAAATTAGATGTGCCTGTGTTGCAGGTAATCCTTAGTGGCGGATCGATTGAGCAGTGGGAGTCACAGTTTCAAGGGCTTTCTCCTCGCGATATTGGGATGAATGTGGCGCTACCAGAAGTAGATGGGCGGATTATTACTCGTGCTGTGTCTTTTAAAGCCTTGCAAACTCGTAATCCCCATTTAGAGACAGATGTGGTAATTTATGAACCAGTGAGCGATCGCATCGAGTTCGTTGCTAACCTAGCAGCAAACTGGGCGCGTCTACGTTCCAAACCACCCCAAGAACGTCGAATTGCCCTAATTCTGGCAAACTACCCCAACCGCAATGGCCGCCTCGCCAATGGTGTGGGACTCGACACCCCAGCAAGTTGTGTAGAAATCTTGCAAGCTTTACGTCAAGCTGGGTATGAAGTAGAAAATCCACCTGCTCAAGGAGACGAGTTGATTCAACGGCTGACAGATGGTGTAACCAACGATCCAGAAGGTAAAGAATGGCTTCCGGTACACCAAAGTGTTTCTTGGGAAGAATATCAAGAATATTTCGCTTCATTACCGCCAGCAGTTCAGCAAGGTATTAGCGAACGGTGGGGACTGGGGACTGGGGACTGGGGACTAGGAACTGGGGAAGAGTTTAGTAGTGGCAAAATTCCCAATACCCAATACCCAATACCCAATACCCAATACCCAATCCCCGTTCCCGGAATTCAACTCGGCAACATCTTCGTGGGAATTCAGCCAGCAAGGGGTTATGATAATGACCCCAGTTTGAATTATCATGCGCCGGATTTAGAACCAACCCATGCTTATTTAGCTTTCTACTATTGGGTTAGAGAAACTTTTGGTGCTGATGCTGTAGTTCATGTGGGAAAACACGGAAATCTAGAATGGCTACCGGGTAAAAGTGTGGCTTTATCGAGTAATTGTTATCCAGAAGTAGCTTTCGGCGCACTTCCCCACCTGTACCCGTTTATTGTCAACGATCCTGGTGAAGGTTCCCAAGCCAAACGTCGCGCTCAAGCGGTGATTATAGATCACCTCACGCCGCCAATGACTCGTGCGGAACTCTACGGTTCTTTGCAACAGTTAGAAAATTTAATTGATGAGTATTATGAAGCCGACAGTTTAGATCCTTCGCGTTTGCCAGTAATTCGCGATCGCATTCACGAACTGGTAATCAAAGAAAATCTCCATTTAGATTTAGGAATCCAAAATGAAACAGAAATTTTTAATTCTGAATCTCTGGTTTTGAATTCCATCGGTGGGTATCTGTGTGAATTAAAAGAAGCCCAAATCCGCGATGGCTTGCATATTTTTGGGCAATGTCCCCAAGGACGGCAACTCCGAGATTTAATAGTAGCGATCGCTCGCATCCCCAATCGCCATTCTTCAGGTATTACCCGTGCGATCGCTCAAGATTGGGGACTAGACTTCGACCCTCTCACAGCCGATTTGTCAATGCCTAGCGGTGAATACTCAATAGTCAATGGCACAGAATGCCGTACCCTCGGTGATATCGTCGAAGTCCTAGAAGAACACGCCGCCCTTTTAGTAGAACAACTCATAACTCCTAACTCCTCACTCCTAACTCCTAACTCCCCACTTAACACTACCCTTAACTGGATACGCGATCGCCTCCTCCCAGCTTTACAACAAACCCACGAAGAAATCACCCATTTATTACACGGACTCGATGGCGGATATGTCCCCAGCGCTCCATCTGGCGCACCCACGCGCGGCCGCCCAGAAGTTCTACCAACAGGGAAAAACTTTTATTCTGTCGATATTCGCGCCATTCCCACCGAAACAGCTTGGGATATCGGGAGAAAAGCAGCTGAAACCCTCGTTGAATATTACACTCAAGAGCATGGCGAGTATCCCAAAACACTAGGTTTATCAATGTGGGGAACAGCCACCATGAGAACAGGCGGTGATGATATAGCCGAAGCCTTGGCTCTACTTGGAGTTCAACCTGTATGGGATGGTGCAGCGCGGCGAGTAGTGGATTTTGAAATTTTGCCCTTAACAATTTTGGGGCGTCCCCGTGTAGATGTCACCTTGCGAATTTCGGGATTCTTCCGCGATGCTTTTCCCAACTTAATTGACTTATTCGATCAAGCAGTATCAGCAGTAGCAGACTTGAATGAACCGCCAGAACAAAATCCCCTAGCAGATGCAGTTCGCCAAGACACTGAATTGTGGACAAGCCAAGGATTAACTGTAGAAGAAGCAGTGGTGCGATCGCGCTATCGCATTTTTGGTTCTCGTCCAGGTGCTTACGGCGCCGGACTCCAAGGTTTAATCGAATCGCAAAACTGGACAGATGACGAAGATTTAGCCCGCGCCTACATTAACTGGAGTTCTTACGCCTACTCATCGGGAAACTTGGCAGAGGAACAGGGGAGCAGGGGAGCAGGGGAGCAGGGGAGCAGAGGAGCAGGGGAGCAGGGGAGCAGAGGAGCAGAAATTATTCCTAATCCCCAGTCCCCAATGCCCAATGCCCCATGCCCCATGCCCAATGCCCAATTCCCAGTCCCCAATCCCCAGTCCCCAGTCCCCAATACCGAAGCCTTCAAACAACGCTTGTCCCAAATGCAAATAGTCCTGCACAATCAAGACAACCGCGAACACGATCTACTCGATTCTGATGATTATTACCAATTTCAGGGTGGCTTAACAGCAGCTGTGCGTTCTCTACAGGGAAAAAATCCCCAAACCTATTTTGGAGATAATTCTATACCCGCCCAACCACGCGTTCGTCAACTGAAAGCAGAAATTGCACGAGTGTATCGTTCTCGCGTAGTTAATCCCAAGTGGATTGCAGGAGTAATGCGCCACGGATACAAAGGTGCTTTTGAAATGGCGGCCACGGTAGATTATCTATTCGCCTACGATGCAACCGCAAAATGTGCTGAAGATTACATGTATCAAGGCATAGTAGATGCTTATTTACTCGATCCAGTTGTTGTAGAATTTATTCAGCAAAATAACCCTTACGCACTGCGTGATATTGCTGAAAAATTATTAGAAGCACACAAGCGCAATTTATGGGAGGATGTAAATATAGGAACATTAGAAGCTTTGAGGAACCTAGTACATCAAGCTGAAGCAGTTATCGAAGAAAAATCAATGGTGTAGGAAACAAATATGGAGAATCTTGCGTATTTGCACCTAGCTTTCGCCTACGAAGACAGCACACCCAGTGAATTGGTCTCCCTCAGTTCCTTGTTTAAGGACGCAGCTGCACCAGACTGGAAAAGGCTTTCAGGTAGGGCTTGGAAGTATATGTTGCCCCTTGCTCTGTCTTTATCTATTCTTGGCGCTGTTAGCAGCGTCATGGCACTAGAAAAAGGCGATCGAGGCCCTTCTGTCAGAAATCTACAACAAAAGTTGAGAACAGCAGGTTTTTACCAATCTTCTGTTACCCAAGTATATGACGCATCCACCCAAGAAGCTGTACGGCGCTTTCAAAAGGCCGCTGGTTTACCAGTAGACGGCATTGTTGGAACAAGCACTCTGCAAAAATTAGAAAGTTGGCAAGCGAAAAAGCCTACAACTAGGGCTACACAAGCTCAAAGAACTACTGCTGTAAGCGCACAAGCCAAAAAGTCCAGCACTACTAGTTCAGCCACCAGCAAACGCCGCAATCCTAACTACCTTGCTAAGGGAGATGAAGGTGAAGATGTCAGAGCTTTACAGGAACGGTTAAGAATCGCAGGCTTTTATTACGGAAACGCCACAGGTATATTTGGCCCAATTACCGAAGAATCTGTCAAGCGGTTCCAAGATTCTTACAAATTAAGCGTTGACGGTGTTGTTGGGCCAGCAACATTAGCTAAATTGCCAGAAACTGGCATTGGTGATGGAGAAGAGGCTCCCAAAAAGGTAGTCAATCGAGACAAACTTCGTGTAGGCGATCGCGGTGAGCCAGTTAGAATTGTTCAAGAACAATTAATCCAAGCAGGATATTTAGAGGGAGAGCCAAATGGCTACTATGGCCCTTACACTGCTGATGCTGTAAAGAGATTTCAGGCGGCTAATTTCTTAGCAGCAAGCGGTGTTGCTGGCCCAACTACGCGAGCTAAGTTATATAGCTCAGTTAATACTACTAGCAAAAGCGAATTTAATACCTTAGAAATTCAAACCCGACTGCGGGAGCGGGGTTTTTATAAAGGCAAGCTCAATGGTGTGATGGCAGATGACACCAAAAAAGCGATTAAACAAGCCCAAGAATTCTACGGGATTAGTCTCAAGGATCTTAAGAGCGGACGCTTTTAACATCCGCTTTGGTGTCTTTAGTATCAGTTCCCAACTGGTTGCTTGCCTCCAGTAACAGCAAATTACGAACTGCTCAGATTCCATTTATTTGGTTAATTTGAGTAGTTTCGTCTTATTTATCCACCCAAGTGCTAAAGCGGCATCAGCGCCCGTTGGCACTTGGGACACACTGCATGGATGGTCATTTGACAATCTAAGAGGTGAAAACCTTCTTTTTGAGCGGTTTTTGACCCAATTTTTAAAATTGAATCATTTTTAAACTCAATAGTTGAGTTGCATCGAACACAAATTAAGTGATGGTGATGGTGGGGATAGGGCTGGTTGATCTCATAATGCTTATGTCCCTCACCCAATTCTAATTCCCGTAAAATTCCCATCCTTGCCATCAACTTCAAAGTCCGATAAATAGTTGACAGACTGATCCCTTCACCATCAGTTTCGAGCCGATGATAAAGATCCTCCGCACTCAGATGTTCGCCTTGCGGAAGTTCTTGAAAAATGTGTAAAATTGTTTCGCGCTGGGGAGTTAAACGCCAGCCTCGTTCGTTCAGTTCTGCCTTGAGTGAAGTAGTTGTGTAGACAGTCATACTAATAGTTCTCAACAAAGCTTGTTAGTTGAGAATATAACAAATCTTGGGAGCAATTTGCAACAATCATTGCCTATTGAGAATTCTTACTAAATATTTAAGAACAATTCATCAAATCTTGAGCAAAATTCAAGTAATCAGCTATAGTGCATTTAATTTGCATACAGCTAATAGTTAGGATACTTGTAACGATTGCATCCCTTAACTTTGAATTTCGCATAAGTTAAATTTGAATTCTTAGTTGCTCCCCACCTTCAAGATATCTGAGCAAAGATTGGGGACAACTTTTATACAGTTTAATGCTAATTATTTGCTGTAAGCCGATAAAAGGCTTTTGACCTGGGAATAAAATCACCCTTTTGTCCCTAGTCATTTGTCAAGTGTAATTTTCTAATGACAAATGACTAATGACAAATGACTAACTCAGAGACTCCAAATAGTCGCGGATGAGGTTGCGGCGCTTGGGTTGACGTAGCTTTTGCAAAGCCTTAGATTCAATTTGGCGGACTCGTTCGCGCGATAAGTCAAGAGCGCGGCCAATTTCTGCTAAAGAATAAGGATGACCATCTGCCAAACCAAACCGCATCAGAATTACATCGCGCTCCCGACTAGTCAAATCTGATAGAAGATGATGCAAATCTCTTTGTAAAGATTCTCGCATTAACATCTCTTCTGGAGTTACACTGTCAGTTTCGAGTAATTCGCCTAACTCAGTATCTTTATCTTTTCCTACTTTGGTTTCCAAAGAAACGGAGCGAGGAACCCGCAACAAAACTTCTCGGACTTGGGTCGGTGTCATCTCTAACTCTGTTGCTAAATCTTCTAGAGTTGGGGTGCGACCTTTTTCTTGAGCTATTTTGCGTTGGGCTTTTTTGATTTTGTTTAACTTTTCGGTAATATGGACAGGGAGGCGGATCGTGCGACTAGAAGTAGCGATCGCCCGTGTAATACCCTGACGAATCCACCAGTAAGCATAGGTACTGAAGCGATAACCCTTAGTTGGATCAAATTTTTCTACAGCCCGCTCCAAACCTAATGTACCTTCTTGGACTAAATCTAACAATTCCAAACCACGATTTTGATACTTCTTGGCAACAGACACAACTAAGCGAAGATTCGCTTTAATCATGTGTTCTTTTGCTTGGAGTCCTTGGGATTGAACTTGCTCCAACTCTTCTACAGTCAACTTAGCGATTTCAGCCCAGCGACGTTTCCCATTTGCCAAAATCGGTCTGAGATCGGATAAAATTATGTCAGCAGTGGCAGCCCATCTTTCCAAAGACGGGCGATGTCCTAGTTCCGAGGTTAGACGTTCTTGAACTTCAACTAACCTTAGATAGGGTGTAATCACTTCATCCCCTTGCTTTGCGGCGTTAGCAAGTACTATCCGCATCCGCAAGTAGCGTTGGACTTTTTGAGCTTCTGAAACCTCTTCATCACGCCCCAACAAGCGAACCCGACCAATTTCTTGAAGATATAGACGTACTAGGTCTGTACTCCGACGGTTGGTGCTAGCAGCAAAGTTAGCATTGTCTACAGTTGCCAGTTCTAGCTCCTGTAGGTCATCTACCGATAACTCACTGTCATCAACCGTGAGATCCGAGTCCAAAGCCTGGCTAGACTTTTTGGTGTTGTAGGGGGCGTCTGCATAAAAAGATGTTGCTGGCATAAAGATCGTCTCAATGGCTCCAGGTAACAATAGATTTCGGTCAGCTTAGATTACGGTCAGCTATTCAACTGTTGCTATTGTTCCCGCGATTAACGATGAACTAACATGGTTGAACGTTCCCTTACAATTTTTTTTAGAAATTAACTGTAAGGGTTTTATTGGATACAGAATTACTGAACTTAATCGGCTGCTAAACTTTTGATTAAACCAATAGCTATTTAAATCCACAGCTAGGTTTGCAATATTTGAACTACTTAGTTAATATTTCAACCTTGATAGTTTTTTGATAGTAACTTTTGTAACACAGTATAAACATCCTTCAGTGAATGTCATCTTTATAATTGGCATAGTCACATTTACATGGGTGCAAAAGTAATATCCTGACGATTTAGCAATTTTTTCTCAGGATTATTCAGGTATAAGTAGAACTAATAGATATCGGGAAAGTGATTAGCATTAACGGCAAAAATTCTCTCGACACGGAGATAGAAGATGCGGATAAATTATCAAACACCCTCTCCGTGTTCCTGCGCCGTCTTGTATGTCAGTCTGAAAGTGCCAATTTCAACTTTATAGACTACTAACTAGTAGTCCATCAAGCTAAGGAAAGCTTGTTATGTAGTAAGCACTTCAGTGCTTAATATAAGGACTAAAGTCCTTACTACTAACTTATTTAGCTATAAGTTGATTTGACAGACCACTAACTAGTAGTTGTACTCTGGCTTGATATCTCGCAACATCAGTTCATCAAGTGCTTGTCGGGGTGTGATTTCGCCTTGAAGTAATCGATAAACTTGCTCGGTAATTGGGACTGCGATGTTTTGTTGGTTGGCTCGTTGCATCAAAACTCGGCAAGTATTCACTCCTTCAGCAGTTCCTTGTAAATTTGCGAGAGTTTCTGTAAGTGACTTACCGCCAGCTAGCTGATAGCCGACTTGGTAATTGCGACTTAAGGGACTATTGCACGTTGCTAACAAATCTCCTAGACCCGATAAACCATAAAATGTTTCCGTCTTGGCACCCCAGTTGTTGCCGATGCGAACCATTTCTGTAAGTCCACGGGTAACTAAAGCAGCTTTGGCATTGGTTCCCAGCTGTAAACCATCGCATACACCAGCTGCGATCGCAATCACATTTTTCAGTGTTCCCCCCAGTTCCACGCCCAAGGGATCGGGATTCGTATATACCCGGAAACGATGAGAAGAAAATACTAACTGCACTACTTCCGCAGCCGTGGGGATGTTACTGGCTACCACCGTGGCTGCTGGTAATTCCATTTGAATTTCTTTTGATAAATTAGGCCCAGATAAAACAACCACTGCATGGTTAGGGAATATTGTTTGCCAAATTTGTGAAGGTGTACAGGTGGTTTGGGTATCTAAGCCTTTCGTCGCCGTCACAAAAATTGTCTCTGGAGAAAGGGGGAAAGACTCAACTTCAGAAGCAACATCTCTCACACCAATCATTGAGATAGCGGACAGGATTATTTGAGCATCTTTTAAAACTGCTTGAAGAGTTTGGGAACCTTGACGCGACCACACGCGCACCTGATGACCATTTGCAGCAGCAAGATTTGCCAGAGATGCACCCCAAGCACCCGCACCCAGAATTGCAACGGAAAGTTTTGTGTTGGAGTACATCTGCTCACTCATAACTCCTAATTCCTAACTCCTAACTTTTGAGCGTGGGTAGCGTTCCATCAATTCCCTGACTTGTTCTGCATGATAAGAGCTTCTTGTCAATGGCGAAGAAACAACTTGTAAAAATCCGATTTCTTCGCCGAATACCTTCCAATCAGCAAATTGTTCTGGATTGACAAATTCGTTTACCTGCAAGTGTTTTTGACTGGGTTGGAGATATTGCCCAATGGTCAAAATGTCGCAATCGACAGTTCGCAAGTCTTGCATAACTTGGCGAATTTCTGTGTCAGTTTCACCGAGTCCAACCATGATCCCGGATTTAGTGTATGTGCTAGGAGAAAGTTGGCGAGTGCGTTGCAATAATTCTAATGTGCGATCGTAGTTTCCTTGGGGACGCACCCGGCGATATAGGCGTGGAACAGTTTCGGTATTGTGGTTTAATACCTCTGGCGCAGCCTGTAGAATTAACTCTAGAGCATTCCAATTACCGCATAAGTCAGGAATTAGCACCTCAATTGTGGTGTTGGGTGAAACAGAGTTAACTGCATCAATACACGCTATAAACTGAGATGCACCACCATCAAGCAAGTCATCTCGGTTTACAGAAGTGATGACTACATGATTAAGGTTCAGGCGGCGAACAGCTTGGGCCAGTCGTGTAGGTTCTGTGGGGTCTAGTGGTTTGGGTTTTTTCTCAAAATCAATATCGCAGTAGGGACAAGCGCGTGTACAAGCGGGCCCCATAATCAAAAATGTAGCAGTCCCAGCGTTGAAGCATTCACCAATATTCGGACAGGACGCTTCCTCGCAAACTGTATTGAGGGCTAAATCCCGCAAAATTTCTTTAACGTTACCGATGCGCTCACGCCCAGGTGCTTTCACCCGCAACCAGTCTGGTTTTACAGTCACAATCCGCTTTTACCACTAGAGTTATACAAACTTAATCCTAGCAAGCAAAGTCTTTGATGAAGCGATCGTATATAGATGTAATTCTGCTATTTAGTGCAGATTATGATATTCTTAATTTACAATGCCATTTTTATGGCGGGATGTGGCGCAGCTTGGTAGCGCACTTCGTTCGGGACGAAGGGGCCGCTGGTTCGAATCCAGTCATCCCGATTTTTTGATGTAGAGCGACAAATTATTTGTCGAATGCTCCTCTATTAACTTAAATATAGCTGACTTTCTTTGAGTCTAAAAAGTACCGCCCGAAGTCGTGTACTTAAAGGTTTCAATCCCTAATAGGGATTTTAGTTGATTGCGATTCTTATAGAAAATTAGGTAATAAATCAGTTGGTAGTGTTTCAATCCCTAATAGGGATTTTAGTTGATTGCGATAATCATTACTGGTTGTGTAATCTCAGGCTTTGTAGTTTCAATCCCTAATAGGGATTTTAGTTGATTGCGATCTGCTACGCAGCTACTAACACCATCCTCCGTAGGTGTTTCAATCCCTAATAGGGATTTTAGTTGATTGCGATTGGATACGGTGGCTGACCACGGGAGCAAGATAGGTGAAGTTTCAATCCCTAATAGGGATTTTAGTTGATTGCGATCTAAATATTCTTTTAGAGAGGTACAGAATGTAGATGTTTCAATCCCTAATAGGGATTTTAGTTGATTGCGATCAGTTAAACCTTTGTTGGTATCGGCTCCTATAATAGAGTTTCAATCCCTAATAGGGATTTTAGTTGATTGCGATTTCCGAGTCAACTAACTCACTCATTGACTCACCGTTTCAATCCCTAATAGGGATTTTAGTTGATTGCGATTCAATAAATATATTTCTCTAAGAGATTTTTTAAAGTTTCAATCCCTAATAGGGATTTTAGTTGATTGCGATTTAGTAATCCGCCTCCTCTGATAGCGCACTCTAAGTTTCAATCCCTAATAGGGATTTTAGTTGATTGCGATTGAAATGTACACCCTGTTTTCTCAGTGGTACAAAGTTTCAATCCCTAATAGGGATTTTAGTTGATTGCGATATCAGCCAATAACGTAAACTTACCAGTCTGAGTTAGTTTCAATCCCTAATAGGGATTTTAGTTGATTGCGATTGTATAGTTTTTTGTTCTAGTATCAAACAGTCAAGTTTCAATCCCTAATAGGGATTTTAGTTGATTGCGATCTACGGCAGCGATCGCAGTGCAAATTGTCTATGAAATTGTTTCAATCCCTAATAGGGATTTTAGTTGATTGCGATGTCATCGCGCCCGAAGGTGGCTGGAAGTGTAACGGTTTCAATCCCTAATAGGGATTTTAGTTGATTGCGATACTAAGGTGTATGTTCCCGCCGCTAGCAATGTTGTGGTTTCAATCCCTAATAGGGATTTTAGTTGATTGCGATTGTATGCTTTATATGTAATTCCACCTCCTAAATCGTTTCAATCCCTAATAGGGATTTTAGTTGATTGCGATCTTTGGCTGCCAGGGCTGTACTAAAAGCACTAGAGGTGTTTCAATCCCTAATAGGGATTTTAGTTGATTGCGATACTCAATACCATCTAAGGTTATGTAGGGCATATTTGTTTCAATCCCTAATAGGGATTTTAGTTGATTGCGATTGTAAATCATTTAGATTATCATGAAAGTATACCTAGTTTCAATCCCTAATAGGGATTTTAGTTGATTGCGATTAGTGCTTCTGCGGCTTCCCAAAGTTTAAGTGTTTCAATCCCTAATAGGGATTTTAGTTGATTGCGATTTAATGATCCGGGCCTATGAATATTTCCCTAAGTTAGTTTCAATCCCTAATAGGGATTTTAGTTGATTGCGATGTAATGTAAGCAATGGCTAATATCATAATCTTGCTGTTTCAATCCCTAATAGGGATTTTAGTTGATTGCGATCTACATCAGCCCCTAGTAGATACCGTTTGTTGACCAGTTTCAATCCCTAATAGGGATTTTAGTTGATTGCGATCTAGTAGTCCCGTCCCTGTAGCTCGTGGTGCTGGGTTGTTTCAATCCCTAATAGGGATTTTAGTTGATTGCGATCACCTCGGTTCAACTCCGAGTAGCTCCACTTAAATGTTTCAATCCCTAATAGGGATTTTAGTTGATTGCGATAAATAAAGAATTCAGTTTAAATACTCGAAGTTGGGTTTCAATCCCTAATAGGGATTTTAGTTGATTGCGATCTAAGTGTTTAATGGGTTCGGGAACCCGGCTCATGTTTCAATCCCTAATAGGGATTTTAGTTGATTGCGATATGGTAAACAGGTGCTAACTGTAGGTTCTGTAGTTTCAATCCCTAATAGGGATTTTAGTTGATTGCGATTCGCCTAGTGATGCTTACTTGGTGGTAGCAGACTTGTTTCAATCCCTAATAGGGATTTTAGTTGATTGCGATGGTAGATTCTACAAAAGCATAGCCAGCACCTATGAGGTTTCAATCCCTAATAGGGATTTTAGTTGATTGCGATTTACTTTAAAACAGCTATCCTAATCCTTCCCACCTCAAGTTTCAATCCCTAATAGGGATTTTAGTTGATTGCGATTTCTGGCTACACCTTGGTGGAATCAGAGATCGATTTAGTTTCAATCCCTAATAGGGATTTTAGTTGATTGCGATTCGGGTTCTACCGAGGCTGTTAAGCCTTCTGGCAATGTTTCAATCCCTAATAGGGATTTTAGTTGATTGCGATCGATCTGCCTACTAATCTCATCATCTAAGCCATAAGCGTTTCAATCCCTAATAGGGATTTTAGTTGATTGCGATCTTGTAGTGGCTAGGATGCTTGGTATTCCTGAAGTGTTTCAATCCCTAATAGGGATTTTAGTTGATTGCGATCGCAGGCGTTTGAAAGCCCTGTGTTATTTTGTTTTCAAGGTTCAACAGCGCGAATGCGAAAATCATAACATAAGGACTGGGAATTGTGCTAACTGTAAATAGCTGAAAGTCAGTTTATACGAGGTGCGCGGATGGTTTCAAGATGCTAAAGCTCTCAAATTCTTGCAGATAAAGCAATCTAGCCATTTTTGTACTAACCCTTTCACCAACACCTACCCATTCGCGCACTTAGCAAAAAAACTAGTCTAAATTACTTAAAAGTTTTCCTTAACAGCTAACATCTGTAAAATCTTTTCTACACGATCCAACTCTCCAACGATTCGCCGAATTGGATGAGGCCAAACCTTGACAAGGGTAGGAGTTGCAGAAACCTGATTTAGTTCTGCTTGTTCTGGATGGCTTAAAACATCAATCACCTTCAAAGTATAAGGGTGTTTGAGCGATCGCTCTAACAATTCGTGTAAATTTTGCAGAATGCGTTCAGTAGAACTGCTATGTCCAGCAACAAATAAGCGGAGAACATAGCCTTGGGTAATGGCTTCTTTTTTTTGTACTATTACTGGTTGGTGATATTTTGGCACAGGTTCAGAAAGGTCTAGACGGACAATTAAATCGTGATCCTCCCAAAGCTGTCTAAATGACGAACGATAGGTTGTTAACACCATGCGATCGCACAATCCCTCTTGCCAAGGAGCTGCTTGCCATACTAATTCCCCTGTGCCAAAAACAGCATTAAGCAAAGCTTGATGTCTAATTACAGCCGGATAAGCTTCAGCAAAAGTTCGCACTTGTTGAGTGCGCGGATCTAACCAATTGTCAATAGTTGCAGTATAACAAGGCACTAGAAAGTGTGGTGGCTCTGGTAAATCTAGAATTTCTTGCAAAGCCGAGCATAAATGCAAATGCCATCGACCTTGCTTGCTAGGGTCGATGCAGTAAATTAAATCTCCTCCAGGTGTAAATAGGGCAATGCCTTTAAACAACTGGGGTGTAGATAGTTTATTTGTCGTCAAGTTATTCACAGAGGTTAGGAAGCTAAAAGTAAAAAATTCTCTCTTTACCTTTTACCTTAGCTATAACCGCAACCAGGATAACAAAGATATTTGGGAGTGGAAAGTGGGGAGTGGGGATGAGGGAGATGAGGGAGAATATTGAACAAGTCTCTTCTCCATGCCCAATGCCCCATGCCCAATGCCCAATGCCCCATGCCCCATGCCCAATTCCCAATCCTAAACTCGACCTCGGAGAAACTGCGCCATTTCGTTAGGAGTTGGTGACATTTCCAAAGCAGTTTCTTCAGTGATTCGTCCGTCTTGATAGAGATTCAGCAATGACTGATTCATCGTAATCATGCCGTCAAAGCCGGCTTGTTTCATCAGTTCGCCAATTTCATCATACTTACCATCTTTGATCCATTCTTTAATCGCCTCAGTGTTGATCAGGACATCATGGAAAGCAGCCCGCTTACCGTCAGTTGTGCGACACAAACCTTGAGCAATTACTGCCACTAAAGACTCAGAAATCGCCACCCGCATTGCATCTTGCTCATCACCAGAATAGAGGTTGAGAATCCGTTCAATGGTTTTGACCGCGCTATTGGTGTGCAAAGTTCCCATGACTAAGTGACCAGTCTGAGCGGCTTTTAGGGCGGTGTTAACAGTTTCCTTGTCCCGCATTTCCCCTACCAGAATCAAATCTGGGTCTTCCCGCAAAGCTGCTTTCAAAGCGTTGTCAAATTTCCGGGTATGCATTCCCACTTCCCGCTGTTTGACTAAGGACTTGCGGCTTTGATGGACAAATTCTATCGGGTCTTCAATGGTGATGATATGCTTGGCCATCTCCTTATTGATGTAGTCAATCATCGCTGCCATTGTGGTGGACTTACCAGAACCAGTGGGCCCTGTTACCAAAATTAAACCTTTATGGTGATGGCAAATATCCCGAAAAATCGGAGGTAATCTCAACTGTTCCATAGTTAAGATTTTTAGCGGAATCAACCGCAACACCATTGCAGGCCCTTTGAGGGAGCCAAAAACATTAATCCGCACGCGAGCAAATTCGTATTGAGTTGCTCCGTCAAATTCTAAGGATTCTTCAAAGCGCTGAATTTCTCCCTCAGTCATCACCTCCCGCAACCAACTCATAAAAGTTTCTTTATCTGTTTCTGGATAATCTCCTGATTGAATTTCTCCTCGGCTGCGGAAGCGGGGTGGTTCACCCACACCCAAGTGCAAGTCAGAATATCCCTGATCGTAAGCTTCTCTGATTAACTTTTCTAAAGTTAGTTCTGGACTGCTGTTTTGAGGGCGAACTGAACTAGGTATTGGCGGTGGACTAGCCGGACGATGACCTGCAACAGGCGCATTAGTGCCCCTATCCATTGACATATCGAGTGTTTGTGTCATCTGTCGCTGCGTACTAAAGGTTGGGGCTGGCGGTGGAGGCGGCGGCATTGGTGGTAAATTACGTCCGGCAGCAGAGTTAGAATTTAATGGAGACTGTGATTCTGTCATATATCTTCACATTTGGCAGTTAAAAAGTTGAATTCACGAGAAGTAAAGTCACTTGCTTTGATGACTTTTGGAGAATGCTTGTCTGCAAGCCTTAGTGGTGATAGAAGGCGATTGAAACTCTAGAACCACGGTCAATCTATTTCATCCACCTCAATTGGTATCTTTTATTTCCTAAGATTTCAATACTCAGAATATTTAGATAGATTATTTAACCTATCTAAACTGGTTTAACACACGCAAGTACTTAAAAGACCTCAGAAAATACACGTAGGTTATAAAGTAAAATTTAATACTTTTATTTTTAAAGTAAATATTCTCATGACTTAGATGAGAAATTTATCCCAGGCATGGGCACGAATTGCTAGCAATTAACAGTACAAATACTAGCAGTTCATTTATTCAGCCCGTCTAGGAATTATGAGAAAGACTACTAGTTTTTATAAGAAATGTTAAGTTGAATTGGAGCGATCGCTTGGGGATCGAGGTTTAAAGCTCATACCTTTTAGGTTCTATACCTGAAGGTAGATGCAGTAAACAAGTTTTTCTCATAGATATAAAATTGACTTTATATCCATAATTACAAAAAATTAACTGTAAACTTTAGTAAATAAATGCTCATTTTCCCAATTAGTTTTTATATACTGAATTTCACTGAGACAATTCAGTTTACTCGCAAAAAAGTGAGATATTACTGAAATTAAAATCTGTTGTGTATTTTGGGAGGAAAAGTCATGGTTTCTGCTCAAAGCTCTAATCAAGGAAAGACCTACTCCTTGTTGATGATTAAAAGCTTTTTAATATGGACTTTTACATTAGCAGTATGTTTGTTGGTTGTGGGTTTTCCACTAGTTGTCTTAATGGCTACGGTCGGATGTCTGTTGTCGATTATCTTGCAATCTGTGATGCCTGTTAGTGCGGTTTTGCTTGTAGCAGGCGCTCTAATAATGTTTAATGTCATGGCAGTTGTATTGGCTGCGGGTGTGCTAACCGTTAAGGGAGTTCATCCTAGTGAAATTAAATGGTTAAGCTGGCTGCATGGAGAGGCAGACCAAATGCAGGCTACTGTTTACGCTGCTTGCCCTCTAACTTGTGAAATTAAATAGTTATTACAGGTTAATTAGACAAACAGTGCGTCTGCCCGGTTAAGCCGGGTTTTTTCATGGTTTTTATAATGTGAACTTTTAAATAGTTATTACAGCTTAATTAAACAAATAATGCATTTGTCAAGTTAAGCCGATTTTTTTATATCTTGTGTGATTTATCCATTAATATTTATGGTTTATGTGAGGATTGACCGCCGACTATTGACCATAGACCATTGACTATAGACCATTAACTATAGATGATAAATTACAGATGACTAATGACTAATCAAAAACGCGTTTGCATTATCTTAGGTACTCGCCCGGAAGCAA
>NZ_JAVRCL010000073.1:0-39499 GCF_034530775.1 Nostoc sp. DedSLP04
AGTTCTTGATACTCTATTAATTAGTGTACCTCACAAACCTCGAAAGTGCTGTATTTTCATTTTCTGCACTTTCCTAAATCCTTTTCATCACTCATCCTAACTCCAATACTGTTGAGGTGCATTTCCGTGAACTTCTAAAATCTTCGGTTTTTGGATTTTGCTATCAAGTGGATTAATTGCTTCTAACTGCACATCAAATTTCTAGTTGTCACAAAAATCATAAAGATAGGTCATTTTACCACCCGGTTCTAGATATAAATCTAAATTCTAAATTCACAATTTAACCTTCTGTGCAACGTATTTTATTTATACTATTAATACAGAATTTCTCCTGATAAACATTGACGTGCCAAGTATCACAACAGGACTATCAATACCGTAAGTTTAATGAAATGCGAATGATAATATTTTCACCTTCTACTTGACTAATCCCAGGAATTTGATATGAATAGTAACACTCGCCTACAGATGATTTTAGCTGAAACACGTATTTATACAGTATTAAGAGCGATCGCTCAACTAAATCTACCTAACTGGTGGTTAGCCGGGGGTGCAGTCCGAAACACCGTTTGGTCTTCAATTTTTGGCAATGACTGTGGGTTAGGTATTAAAGATTTTGATATTGCATTCTTTGATATAGAGGGAAACCGTTCCCAAGAACTAGCAGCAAAGGCGATTCTCACAAAACAATTTCCTGATGACGAGTTTGATGTCAAAAATCAAGCCAGTTTTGCTCGTTGGCGGCTTGGTAGCAGACCTTACACTAGTACAGAGGATGGCATCACAGATTGGCTGCACACCGCTACTGCTGTGGGAGTTCGACTAGATACCCAGGGACAATGGCAATTTTTCACACCCTACGGGTTGGATGACCTATTTGATGGCATTATTCGACCTACGCCAACGCATACTCATAATTTGGATGCCCATAAAAAAGCATCTGGATTTTTACAGAAGTGTCCTTATCTGCGGTTGGCGTAAAAGTTACAATCACATTTTAGCCACTAGTTTCTATTACAAAAGAATAATTACTTGTTAATGTACAAACCTTAAGTACGGAATCCCAATGTTAATAATTTGATCTTGCTGGGAATAATTAAACTAGAACCCCTTTCACCGCAGAATGGGTATGACACTAATTTTATAACTTTATAGTCAAAAATCAATGCCAAATCGTACTGGATACCAAATCAACTCCACTCTCCACGAAGGAATCCAAACAATTATTTATCAAGCACAAACGCCAAAGACGCAACAGCGAGTTATCCTCAAGCTGCTTAAAAATGAATATCCGACCCTTGAAGCCTTTACTCGCCTTAAAAATGAGTATCAAATTCAACAAGGTTTAGACCATCCCAATATAGTTAAAGCTATCAGTCTAGAAACCTTTGAAAACCGTGTAGGATTATTGCTAGAAGACTTTGGCGGCCAGTCTTTATCTCAACTGCTCCAAACAAAAAAACTTGACTTAATTAACCATTTAAAAATTGCTATTCAACTTACTAAAGCTTTAGATTATTTGCATAATAATCAGATTATTCATAAAGATATCAAACCTAATAACATCATAATTAACTCCCAGACAGGTATTGTTAAACTCGCTGACTTTGGTATAGCCTCCCGTCTCAATAAAGAAAATCCCCAATTTAATAACCCTAACTGCGTCGAAGGCACACTTGCCTATATGTCTCCTGAACAAACTGGGAGAATGAATCGCATTCTTGATTATCGTACTGACTTTTATTCTCTTGGTGTGACTTTATATGAAATGCTCACTGAGAAAACACCATTTGTTAGCCAAGATCCCTTAGAAGTAGTTTATAGTCACATTGCAGTTCAAGCGAGAAACCCGCAATCATTAAATTCAAAAATTCCTGCCGCCATCTCTAAAATTGTAATGAAGTTGATGGCAAAAAATGCGGAAGATAGATATCAAAGTGCGACAGGATTATTGGCAGATTTAGAATCATGTCTCAAGCAGTTAGAAACAAAGGGAATCATTACTGATTTTGTGCCAGGTCGTTTAGATATATTGAGCCAGTTATTAATTCCTCAAAAATTATATGGTCGTGAAGAACAAGTTAATGAACTTTTAGCTGCATTTGAGCGAGTTTCATCTGGAACTAGTGAAATGATGCTAGTTTCTGGTTATTCTGGGATTGGCAAATCAGTTCTAGTCAATGAAGTTAATAAACCAATTACTCGTAGACAAGGGTACTTTATTTCTGGTAAATTTGACCAGTTAAAACGGAATATACCTTATGCTTCTTTAATTCAAGCCTTTGCTTACTTAATGCGATATTTGCTGACCGAGAATAATGAAAAAATAGAAATATGGCGTAGTAAAATATTAGCAGCTTTAGGAACAAATGGAAAAGTTATTACTGACGTAATTCCAGAAGTAGAATTAATCATCGGGACACAGCCGGAAGTTGCCCAAATTGGGGCTACAGAATCACAAAATCGTTTCAATCATGTTTTTAAAGAATTTATCCAGGTTTTTACTCAAAAAGAACACCCATTAGTCATCTTTTTAGATGATTTACAATGGGCAGATTCAGCTACTTTAAATCTAATTCAACTGCTCATAACTGATATAGACAGCAAATATTTTTTATTTATTGGGGCATACAGAGATAATGAAGTTAGTTCAGCACATCCTTTAATCCAAAAGATAGAAGAAATTAAAAATAGTGGTACTGTTGTTAATAATATTGTATTGCAACCTTTAAATTTAGATAATGTCACTCAACTAGTTGCCGAAACTCTTCAAGAAATAGAGGTTAGGCAGGATGAAGAAACAGAAGTCTTTAAAAAAGAAATTATTAAGCTAGCTGAGTTAATTTATAACAAAACAGGTGGGAACCCATTTTTCATAACACAACTAATTCAAGTACTTCATCAAGAAAAATTGTTAACGTTTGACTTTGCTAATGCTAAATGGCAATGGAGTTTAAAGGATATTCAAGCAATTGGAATTACCGAGAAGAATGTAGTGGAATTAGTTGCTAGCCGAGTTGAAAAACTACCAAAGTTCACCCAAGATGTTTTAAAATTAGCAGCTTGTGTGGGTGACAGATTTAGTTTGGATGTTTTATCGATAGTCAATGAAAAATCACCTTCTTTGACAGCAAATGATTTACACTCAGCTTTGCAAGCAGGATTAATTCTGCCTTTAAATGAAGCTTACCGCATCCCTTTAGTTTTTAATCAAGAAGAAGCGGTTAATTTAAATTTCGACACTTCACGGGTGGGTTACAAGTTTTTGCATGACAGAGTACAACAAGCAGCATATTCGTTGATTCCAGAAGAACTGAAAAAATCTACTCACCTGAGAATTGGGCAATTGCTTCTTCAAAATATACCTAAAGAGGAAATAGAAGCTAATATTTTTGATATCGTCAATCAGTTAAATGTAGGTATTGTTAACCTGGTAGAGCAATCTGAAAAAACTGAATTGGCACGATTAAATTTAATTGCAGGACGAAAAGCTAAAGCTTCTACAGCTTACGAAGCTGCTCTTAAATACTTCACAAATGGAATAGAACTTTTAAATATAGACGCTTGGCAAACGGAATATACCTTAACCATCGGTTTATATGAAGGAGCCGCAGAAGCAGCCTATCTGGGTGGTGATTTTGAGCAGATGCAAACTTGGGCTGAGGTGGTGCAGCAAAAAGCCAAAATTCTTTTAGATAAAGTAAAAGTCTATGAAGTACAGATTATCGCTTCTATCATTCAAAGCAAACAACTGGAAGCCATTCAAATAGCAGTATCAATTCTGCAATTATTAGGAATAAATTTTCCAGACGAACCGACATCAACTGATATTCAGCAGGGAATGGATGAAATTGCTGTTTCTTTGAAAGGGAAAGCCATTGCAGATTTAATTAATTTACCATTAATGACCGATCCTAACAAGATTGCAGCGATGAGAATCTTAATGGGAGTTTTACCTGCGGCTTTTCAAACTGCTCCGGCAATGATGCCAATTATTGTCTGTAAAATGGTTAATTTGTCCTTAAGGTATGGAAATACAGCTGTATCTGCTTATGGTTATAGTCTTTATGGATTACTTCTTTGTGGAATTCAAGGAGAAATTGATTCTGGCTATGAATTTGGGAAATTAGCTTCACATCTGGTGTCACAATTTAATGCTGAAGAACTCAAGGCGAAAATTCTGACGGTTGTTAGTGCCCATGTTATGCATTGGAAAGAGCATGTTAGAGAGACATTAACATCATCAATGTCAGGATATTCTAGTGGTCTGGAGACTGGGGATTTAGAATATGCTGGTTATTGTGGTTACATTTATCCCTATCATTCATTTTGGCTGGGTAAAGAACTTTGGGTTCTAGAAAAAGAACTGATAGCTTATTGTGATTCGCTGAAAAAAATCAATCAACAAGTAGCTTTCACTTGGAACTCAGTGTATTTGCAAACAGTTTTGAACTTGAAAGGAAGTTTTGAAAATGCGGACTGTTTAATTGGAGAAGCCTACAACGAGCAAAGTATGCTGCCAATTCATCAGCAAGTAAATGACCTTTACACAATTAACCATTTATTTGTTAATAAGCTAATGCTCTCTTACATATTTGGAGAGTATTTTAAAGCTGTAGAAAATGCTGCGATCGCAGAAAACTCTTTAGGTGGTGTTACAGGGTTGTTTGTTGTCCCAGTGTTTTATTTCTACGATTCTTTAGCCCACTTGGCAATATATCATACTGCTAAAGAGTCTGAGAAGCAAGCTATTCTAGAAAAAGTTCAAGCTAATCAGCAAAAGATGGAACTCTGGGCTACTCATGCTCCTACCAATCACTTACATAGATTTTATCTCGTAGAGGCAGAACGGTGTCAGGTTTTGGGTCAAAAGCTAGAAGCAATGGACTATTATGAAAACTCGATTGCCAAATCTCAAGCAAACGGTTTTCTCCAAGAAGAAGCTTTAGCCTATGAGTTAGCTGGAAAATTTTATCAGTTTCTAGGTAAAGAATTAATTCATCAAACTTATATAACTAAAGCCTATTATGCCTATATTCGTTGGGGTGCGATCGCCAAAGTTAAACACCTAGAATCAAAGTATGTTTTTCTAGTAGGACAAACTACTACCATAGAAAACACTAGTTCAAAACTTGATACAACTCATATTACCACTAACACTACTACCAATAACAGCTTAAGCGATTTTCTAGATTTTAATGCATTCATCAAATTTTCACAAGCGATTACTAATGAAATTGTTTTAGAAAATTTATTGGGTAAGCTAATCCAAATTTTACTAGAAAATGCTGCTGCCCAAAAAGCAGCACTACTCTTACTTAAAGATAATCATTTGTATATTGAAGCTTCTGGAAATGCTACTGATGATGTGGTGACGGTTTTACGTTCTATTCCGGTTGAAACCTATCAAGATTTACCACTGTCTGTGATTAATTACGTTCTCCGAACTCAGCAATATATTGTATTAAATGATGCAATAATTACAGAGCCTTTTAATTTTGATATCTATATCCAAAAATCTCGAACAAAATCAATCTTTTGTTTGCCGATTATGTACCAATCACAGCTTACTGGTATTATTTATTTAGAAAACCAGTTATCATCAGGGGCTTTTGTTCCAGAAAGGGTAGAGGTATTAAAAGTCTTAGTTTCTCAAATGGCTATTGCAATAGAAAATGCCAGTTTGTACACAAAGGCGCAAGATAAATCTAAAGAGTTAGAACAATCGATAAAAGATTTACAAGAGGCGCAACTACAACTTATCCAAAGTGAAAAAATGTCTTCTCTGGGTAATTTAGTTGCAGGTGTAGCACACGAAATAAACAATCCCATTGGTTTTATTACAGGTAGTATTGCCCAAGCAAAAGATATTGTTAAAGATTTAATAGACTATCTGCAACTGTACCGAGAAAAATTCCCCAATCCTGGCGCTGAAATTGAAGAAAAAGCTGAAGAGATAGATATAGATTTTCTGCTAAAAGATTTACCAAAAATGATTGATGGTATGACAGTGGGAACACAGCGTATTCGCAATATTAGTACATCTCTTCGTACTTTTTCTCGTGCTGATACTACCTCCAAAGTATTAGCTAATATCCATGAAGGTATTGATAGTACCTTGATGATTTTACAACATCGTCTGAAAGCCGATGGTAATCGTCCAGCAATTAAGATTATTAAGCACTATGCAGATATCCCATCCGTGAAATGCTATTTGGGACAATTGAATCAGGTGTTTATGAATATTATTGCAAATGCAATCGATGCTTTAGAAGAAGCAAATATCGGTCGTGATTTTTTAGAAATTCAAGAAAAGTATCCTAATATTATTACTATTGAGACTTCTCTACAAGTAGATAATGAAAAGGTGGTAATCAAGATTCAAGATAATGCCAAAGGAATGCCTGAAGCAGTTAAAGAATGCATTTTTGAACATTTATTTACTACCAAATGTGTAGGAAAAGGTACGGGATTAGGATTATCCATTAGTCGGCAAATTATAGTTGAAAATCATGGTGGAAATTTGATTTGTGAATCAGTCTTGGGACAAGGAACACAATTTATAATTTTTATTCCAATTTTGGGGGAATAAGGAATTTTTGATAGTTTTGCTTAAATTTCGGTATGGATGCGGATGGTTTGCAGTATTCTTGATTAAATTAGTTTATATCTGCATTGGCAATTTTGAGTAAGTGAATTTTCGATAAATTTACTGTTTCTCAAGGGTGATGGTTGCGTAAGTCCTGTATGTAAGTAGTGACTTTATTACTTAATCAAATCAATACAAAGTTAGTTACAATTAGCACTTGTAACTTATTAATTAACTGTTATAACTAATTGTATACATCAACTCTTGTATGTACTAGCTTTATCATTTACTAGAAAAAAGATTTTCTAGTAGATATAAAAGTCAATTACTAGTGAAGTCTACAAGCATATTAGACAGTTTTGATGGGCTAAAAATATTAGCCCAAACTTTAGTTTGTAGTAAAGTACAAGATGCAAAAATCGTAAATAATTGAGGGAATCATCTTGTGGAAAAAAGAAGAGAAAATGGGGGAATAGTTTCAAAAGCTATTTCGTTCCTGTTAAATCGTATAACTTTAATTGCGCTTGCAGTTATTCTTGTGCTGTTTGTTGGAGGTAAGTTTGAGGTAGCAAGTGCAACTCAACCTAATGCAGAATTAGAAATTCAAAAATTAACATCCTGTTACGCCCTGGGAACTGACGCTATTGGTAGAGGAAATCTCCAAGAAGGAAAAAATATTTATCGGGATTGTTTTACTCAAGATTCAGTCCTTACCGCCATTTTTCCTGATGGGGCAACTCAAACAAATTATGGGACAGATTCTTGGGCAGATTTTGTCTATTCAGTATTTCAAGGAAATGGTTACACGGCTACTCAACACTTGATGGGTACAATAAACATTTCAATTCAAAATAATCAAGCAACGATGACTTCTTATCTCCATGCGACTCACAAACGCTCGGAAACCAGCATTGATGTCGCTAATGGCACTTATGAAGATCAAGTCGTTAACAGAAATGGGCGTTGGAAAATTCGTAATCGTACTCTCAAACTCATCGATTTCTTGAATCTCAGTTCGCCAACTACTGCTTCTTCAAGCACTAATGCTCGAAGTGCTAATTCCTCAGCTACCTTTATAAGACCAAATATACCTCGTATAAAAGAATAATTCTTGAGACCAGAATGATATTAATAGGGGTTGGATAAGTATTTTTTACCTCCCTAATAACCTGTAAAAAGGGGTGAATTCCAATATTCACACCCTTTTCCCTTTTTTATTTGCCACTTGATTGAAACATAGTGCAAGGTCGAATCCAGTCTGATATTCAATAATTAGAAGCTTTAACAAAGTTTTGCCGTCAGCTTATATTCTGTTTGATGTATGAATAGAGAAGTTCGCGATCGCTTTGAGGATTTACAATTAAGCACGGACTATTACCGTGACTTCCATTACTTACAATAACTACAGTAATGCCCATCCGGGGACAAACTCCTAAACAACTGGTGCTAACTACCCGAAAATCACCCCATAATCCCTCAAACTTTAAACGAGATTTCAACCAATTCTCTAAATCTTCGGAAGCGGTTGAGCCTAACCGCTCGTTTGCACATTGCGAACACACAAGCACCAAACCAGATTCCCATCGGGGAGAAACAGTTGAAATAGAAGTTTCTAATCGAGTATTTATTAGAGGTGGTAGTTGCTGAGAATTGGATGCAGACCTCTTGAGGATACGTTTGAGTAATGCTTTAATACGCTGTAGGAATTTTTTCATAGACTACCCCACCTATTTATCTGACAAGATAGTGTAAATTTCCTGTTTAGTCTGTTCTATTAGAACACCCAAGAAATGCTAGTCTATGCCAAGTCGTTTGTAGACGATGTAGAATTTTCACCTATGGACGCCTAGAGGACATGATATTACTATCTTTAATTGCAACTCAGTATTACAATCTAGGGGTTCCCACTCGCTGGGGAAACTATATGGAATCAAAACATGACTAAGCTGATTGAATACGAAGAAGCCAGCGACGAAGTACGTGCAGTGTATGACGACATCCGCGTTACACGTCAGAATGACTACATCAATAACTTTTGGAAAGCCATAGCCAACCATCCTCCCACCCTGCAACGAACGTGGCAAGCGTTGAAGGAAGTGATGGTTAGCCCTGGTGAGATCGATCCATTGATGCGCGAACTGATTTATATTGCTGTGAGTGCAACGAATGGCTGTGAGTATTGCATCGCCTCGCACACAGCGGCAGCACGTGCCAAGGGTATGAATGATACTATGTTTGGGGAACTAATGGCGATCGCAGCTACTGCTAATATGACCAATCGCCTCGCCAATGGCTATCAAATTCCGGTGGACGAGAAATTCAAGACGTAGGAATTTAGCCTTGTCTATCCCTACTTAAAAATAAGGTTTAGCAAAATCATTTACTATGCCCAAGGTTCAGATTAACGGGATTGATTTGTTCTACGACATTAAGGGAACAGGTGAGCCTTTGCTATTAATAGCTGGCTTTCTTTGCGATCATGCTTATTGGTCGCTGATTATGCCATCGCTGGTTTCGCAGTATCAAGTCATTCGCTTGGATAACCGAGGTATGGGGAGAAGTTCTGCTCCCGAAAACCCCTATAGTCTGAAGCAGATGGCTAGTGACGTTGCAGCATTGCTCGATCGCATCGGCATCGATCGGGTGCATTTAGCAGGTCATTCAATGGGTAGTCAGATAGCTCAAGAGCTAGTGTTAGCATACCCTGAAAAGGTAAAAAGTCTAATGCTACTTTCATCTTTGGCAAAAGGTGATGCATTATTCAACAGCATCATTGAGACTTGGGGCGAACTTCCTAGTCATGTAGACTTAAAACTTTATGAAAAAGTCATATTGCCCTGGATATTTACAGATACGTTCTACTCAATTCCTGGCACGATCGAAGGTCTGATTGAATTTGCGATCAGATATCCTTTCCCGCCTGCAACTCATTCACTTTATCATCACAGCCAAGCCATCCTTAGTAGTAACACAATAGACCGCCTCCAAGAAATTCATTGTCCTACCTTAGTTCTGGTTGGTAAACAAGATATTCTCACTCCGCTAAAGTTTTCTCAACAACTTGCTCAAGGTATTCCCAATGCTGAACTTGTAGTCATCGAACGCGGTGGTCACGGCTTCTTGATTGAGTCGCCGGATGCTGTAGTTTCAGCCATACTCAAATTTCTGGGGAAGTTGAAGCCAACTTATAGCAATTTTTGATTATTAACAACAGAGGTAGAAGGTTTTTGTTGACGCAGGTCTGGGTTGCCGAGTCGCGCTGGACGTTTTTTATTCATGATGTATCACTAAGAACATCTGGTTTGATGTTCTTAGATGACATCTTCTGCAACCTTTTTGCTTAAGTTGACATCAATGAGTATTGCTCTACCCTTACGAGAAATCTATATAACTCTAGACTGGATTCTGATAGTTTTGCTATAAGCCTTCTGATAGTGTATTTCTCTAAACAAAAAAGTTTAGTCTGGGGATGTTTAGTTATAAAAATGAGAGGTAATAGTTATGCCCAGTGGACATGCTAACCATAAAGGAACTTCTGATAAACCCAATGTTAATGCCAATGGAGTAATTGATGATGCTGCTGATAAATCATTAAACCCTGATGATCTCCTGTCGGAAGAGCAAACTAACACAGAAGTCCATAGAGTCGAAGAAAGTGTTAAGTTTCCTCCTGCTACCGAACGTCCAGGTGAAAAATCAAATACTAGTACCTGAAGTAACTATAGTACTCATATTTGATTTTTGAAATATGCGTAGTGGCATGGCAAGGCTAAAATATTGCAAAAAAATTGTAGGTTGGGTGGAGCGGAGCGCAACCCAATCTACAAGCGCGGCAAGTTGAATTTATTGGGTTGAATAATTCTGTTAATGATTAGATTTTAGTCTTTGTGAGTTTTTTAAACCCAACATTTTAAGCATGTCACGCTACTACGTCTAACTTTGCCCCGCTACGCTAACACAATTAAAAAACTTAGAGAGATCAAGTTTTTCAGGGTTTACATCTGTTTCATAACTTTAGTGAATTGGTATTACGCTTTGCTAGCGCACCTCATATAATCAATTTCTTTTTTTTGGCGAAGGTATTGAATATACAAAAATCCCCCTTTAACCGGACGGGATAGAGGGGGAGATAGCTAAGGTCAGATGCTGTGACCAATGCCGAAGTTAGTCCGGTACTGGTGATCGGCAACGATAAAGATGACTGCGATCGCTAAATGGTGATGAGTATTGAGGATAAAACAGGTTTAATTCTTAGACTTACATCATTAGACGGTATGATGCAATTCATTTCCATAGAAGTAATAAACTAATTAACGACTGCTATTTCCATCTAACTATTGGAGTATATTTGTATTAAATGAACTTGTAGTCTTAAATACAGTGTCAAAGCTCCAAAGGTTACCAAATTTTTTATGAAAATGAGCTTAAGATTTTGTAAGTATGTGGCATAAGAATAATGATTTTTTAGCAAAATAAAACAAAAAATTAAGCTCAACTTTATCTATAGCAATCCGAATTGAAACGTGAGAAAACACTGAGATTAAAAGTGGGTGTTTTAAAGCCTTTCAGCGATTTTCTCTCTCACGAATGATTTAGGATTGCTATAGAAGTAGTTAGTAAGCTGTAATCCTAGTAATTTGTACTTATTATGAAACCTAAGTCAGTTAAATTAATTAGGGGTTAACAATTCCGTAGTAAATGGCGACAACAAATAAGAAAGTAGCCAATATAACCAGCGTAAAACCATAGCGAACTAGTGGATTAGGTAAGTCCTGATTGGTGATTACACTATCCCTTTGTGCCTGAGTAATAGGCTCAGATTTCCCGGTTTCTTGAGGATTCATATCGCTAGCTGTGTTCTCTGGCAGAGGAATATTATTTTCTGTTATTTTGTTTTCAGTCTCTTGGGATTTCATGGGCTTTTTTTCGTGTCCTTCTAGCTTTTGTGCTTTCATAGTTTCAAATATTGGCTAACGCTTACATCGTTCTTGAGAACTACCTTGGCTTGATGTGCGGTTCACCTAAAGGGGTTAGTCAATGTAAAGTCGATCTGTAATGACAAATACACTTTTCTATGCAACTGGATGAAATTTAAATTTTTGAGTTTTTAGAAAATTACTAATTCGGCGAAGTGAGTATATTTACTAGTGATGCTTTACAGAGAAAAAGGCCAAGGGATTATAAGTACTAGTTGTAAATATTGAAATGCCAAACTCGATATAATACCGTACTCACGTTTTTTTCAAACCATAGACATACGCATATAAACACAGATGAATCTCATAATTGTCTGTATTCATCATGTAGTTACTAATTTTGTATGAATGAGGAAGTCTCCAAAAAGCTCGAATTAATCAGACAAACCTTGCATGAATCCGAAGTGCAAGGCCTGCGTTTGCGTGGTACAGACTGGTTTGCCTGGGTGACGGCTGGCGCTTCTAATACCGTGCTGCTGACTGCTGAAACTGGTGTAGCAGAAGTATTAGTAACTACTGAAGATGCCTGGGTATTGACGGATGAAATTGAAGCCCAGCGTCTTCAGGATGAAGAACTGCCAGCTAATTTTAGGGTATATGTGAACCCTTGGGCTGATTATGCTGCCCGTGAGTCTTTTGTTCGTGATGTAACTGGTGGTGGAAAAACAATTAGCGATCGCCCCATCTCCAATTTAGAAAAACCGTTACCCCCAACTCTGCAAAATCATAAACGGGTAATGATGTCAAGTGAATTAGAGCGATATCGTCAAGTCGGGCAAAAAGCTAGTCAGGCAATGACAGAGGTACTCAAAGCCGCCAAGCCAACTTGGACAGAATATCAGTTAGCGGGTGCAGGTGCAGAGGCTTTATGGGCGAAAGGGTTGCATCCAGCGCTGACACTGGTAGCGGGTGAAAGACGTTTACCGCTGTACCGTCATGCAACAGCCACCGGAGAACAGATTGGACAGCAAGCGATGCTGGTGTTTTGCGCAAGAGGTTACGGTTTGTATGCAAATCTAACGCGATTTGTTTGTTTTGGTAAGCTTTCAGACGAACGAGCCGAATTACATTCCCATGTGCGCGAAATAGAAGCAGTAGTTTTGAATTTGTGCCAACCCGGAACCAGTCTCGATGCAGTTTATCACGCCCTAACTCAGGCTTATGAGCAGCATGGATTTCCTAATGCCATCCGCGAACACCACCAGGGAGGAACCACTGGATATCTGGCGCGAGAAATCGTCGCCAATCCAACTACTACTGATACTTTGACAGAAGGTATTGCTGTTGCTTGGAACCCTAGTTTACCAGGGGCAAAGGTTGAAGATACTTTTGTGATTCTCAAGGATGGAAAATTGGAAAATTTAACTTTCGATCCAAATTTTCCTAATGTTGAGGTAGAAGGAAGGTTACGCCCTGTACCTTTGTACAATTAAAAATTATGGATTTTCAACAAGTATTCGGGAAACCATCTGAAACTGAAGCCAGTGCGCCAGGAAGAGTAAATTTACTAGGCGAACATACCGACTATAACGATGGCTTCGTTCTGCCAACTGCGATTCCTCAATCTACGACGGTAGAGCTAGGTTTGAGTAGCGATGGCCATCATCACTTTCACTCGGAAAATCTCAACGAGCAAGTGAGCATTTTAGACAATCATACCCCGTCTGGATTTGCTAGTTATATTTTTGGCTGTATTGAGGTTTTGCAAAAAGCAGGACACACAATACCATCGCTTTCTGTATACGTCAAATCATCGGTTCCGATGGGTTCGGGTTTGTCTAGTAGCGCGGCTTTGGAAGTGGCAACGCTGCGGGGATTACGCCAACTTCTGAAGCTTCCCATTGATGACGTTGAAATTGCCCAATTTGCCCAGCAAGCAGAAATTCAATATGCTGGCGTCCAGTGCGGCATCATGGATCAGATGGCTTCTAGTTTGGCTGATACTCAACATATCTTGTTTTTAGATACCCGGACTTTAGAACGCCGGGTGATGCCTTTGCCTGAGAAAGCAGAGATTTTGGTTATTGATAGCGGCGTACCCCGCACCCTTGCCACTAGCGGTTATAACCAGCGTCGGGCTGAGTGTGAAGAGGCGGCGCGATCGCTAGGAGTTAAAGCACTACGAGATATTACTGACGTTGAGGTAACAGAAAAACTGCCCGAACCTCTACGCCGTCGTGCCCGTCATGTGGTTACAGAAGATAACCGCGTCTTGGAAGTATTGCAGGGAGTAACATCTGAGCGCTTTGGCGAATTGATGAACGCATCCCACGCCAGTTTGAGAGACGATTACGAAGTGTCCGTACCTGCGCTGGATACTCTAGTCGAATTGTTGCAAAATACTCGGGGAGTGTTTGGTGCAAGGCTGACAGGTGCTGGTTTTGGTGGTGCTTGTGTCGCTTTGGTTGCGGCTGGTGAAGGAAGAAATATTGCAACTCATGTTCTTGAACAATACAAGCAAGCAGGTTACACCGGACAAATTTTGGTTCCTTCTTTGGAGTTAAGTGATGCAGCCTAAAGTTGTTTATGGAAACGCAGGCGTTGAAGGTGTAAATCGTTGGGGATGGTTCATGGGTCACTTTATCACCCCTGAAGACGATCCACGTTCCACGGAAATGCTAGAAGTAAAATGGGCTGTTCACAAAGCAGGTGAAAGTAGAACTGAATGGGCGGTAAATAACCAAGCTGCAACGCTTTCAATTCTCATTCACGGAGAATTTCGCCTGCAATTTGAAGATAGAGAAATTTTATTATCTCGTGAAGGTGATTATGTTCTTTGGTGTGCGGGTGTGTCCCATTGGTGGATTGCTGAGTCCGACTGCACTATTTTGACTGTCAGATGGCCTTCAAAGCCAGGAGATAGTGTTGAATTGGCTGGAGTGTCAAAGCCTTAGTTTGCTAAGTAATTGAGCATAATTAATTTTAATTAGGTTCGATGCTCCTTCATTTGTCAGGACTACTTTGCTTGTCAATATCAGATTTAAGATACAAAGTCAGATACTTAAGTAGGTTGGCTGAAATAATTCTCGTTGCGATCGGGCAGAAGCAGAAGGAAAAAGAGTTTAAGCCTTCTTTACTTTTCTTTACATAGTTTGCTTTTATTGTGCCGACTTACTTATTTATCATTTTCAAAAATCTTTGATATCTACCCTACAAACTTAATTATCCTATCTTTGGTATTTTTTTTAATCCGTCGAACTCACGTAGTATTAAGCTAAAGATTTTTTGGAGATAAGTTTGTTTGACGTAAAGCTGTGATGCGATGAAAGATGCATCTAATGCGAATCGATAAAATATCTAGACATATAGAAAGTTTATTGCGGATTTCAAGTTAGTGAAGTACACAAGCTAAGTTTCAAAGCCAGGTATAAAACCTGTTTTATATCATGTCCGCTAAATTACCCATAATAAAAGAACCCCACCCCGCCAAAGCTGTGCTTTGTCTCCCCTCCCCGCCTGCGGAGGGGTTGGGGGTGGGGTGATTCGGGTTTAATAAGTAATCGATTACTTCTGAATTCTGACTCCTGAATTCTGCTGTCTTGCAGCAAAGCTGGAGGCTTTCTTAATCCCTTAGATTGAGACGGAAAAATTATACAGTGTATAGATTTTAGAACTTACGCAAAATATCTCTCAAACTCTGATTTCTCCGTGCCACGCCAGTTGCTACCCTGCGGGAACGCTAAAAGCGAACAAGTCGGGGAACCGCAAGGGCGCACTGGCTTCTCTGTGCCTCTGCGGTAGCCTGCGGCAAGCCGAAGCGTCTACGTTATTCCGTAACTCGTGCGTAAGTCCTAGATTTAACTAATCAGCATTTGGTTTCATGCTAAAACGTAATTATCTACTTAAACACTTAAACTTTTTACTCGCAAATCCAGTATTAGTTATCGTACTAATGCTCACAGCATTGACGAGTGGTTGTCAAAAAAACGATCCGGCAGCAAATGCTCAAAGCCCGCCAGCATTGCCAGTAAAACTTCAGAGAATTGACGCAGGTACAATCGAAGAAAGTTCCGAGTTTGTGGGATCGTTGGAAGCGCAACAAAAAGTCATACTACAGCCCCAAACTCAAGGACGAATCGAATCAATTCTGGTGTCAAGTGGTCAGCGAGTGCAGCAGGGTACGCCGATCGCATCTTTGAGTTTAGATCAGGCTCAGGCTAATGTCGCCAGTTCGATCGCAGCTGCTAATTCGGTGCAAGCAGCATTGGCTACTGCTCAAGCAGAGCAACAACAAGCCGAAGCCCAACGCACCAAAGCGGCTGCAAATGTTCAACTGCAACGGACACAGTTCAATCGTAGCCAACAGTTGGTCAACGAAGGAGCCATAGCAAGACAAGAGTTAGACATTGGTAGAAATAATTTACAAACTGCTCAAGCAGACCTGCAAACTTCCGAAAAGCAAGTCGCAGCAGCTAGGGCAGCCGTCCGCCAAGCACAGGCAAACATCCGCCAAGCTCAAGCAAGCACAGCTGCGGCGCGAGTCAGCCTCAATTTCAAGCAAGTGGTAGCACCCATTACTGGCGTAGTTGGTGAATTTCCGGTCAAGGTTGGAGATTATGTCAACATCGGCCAAACAATCACCACACTCACACAAAACGATTCACTGGATCTCAATCTTTCTATACCTTCAAATCGATCGCGCCAATTACAAACGAACTTACCCGTGCAGCTAATCGATCCCACCACTCAGCAAGTGATTGGTACAGGTGCGATTAGCTACATTTCTCCAAATGTAAGTTCAAATCAACAGTCAGTTTTGAGTAAAGCCCGCTTTCGGAATTCACAAGGGCGATTGCGCGATGGACAATATGTTAGAGCTCGCGTGATTTGGAATCGACAACCAGGTATATTGATTCCCACCGTTGCAATTTCTCGCATTGGTGGACAAAGTTTTGTGTTTGTCACCGAAAACAAAACCGTCAATGGACAACAGCAGCAAGTTGTGCATCAGCGTTTAGTGCGCCTGGGAGATATTCAAGGGCCCAATTATCAAGTGATCGATGGGCTTAAATCCGGCGAAACGATTGTAACTTCTGGCATTCTCAAACTTAGAGAAGGCGCACCAATCCAACCAGTGTCATAAATCCAGGATCGATAATTTATGATTTTTTCGATCGCGAATACCTTCATCAAACGCCCGGTATTAACTACCGTTTGCACTCTACTGATTCTGATTGTCGGTGGCGTGTGTATTCCGTTGCTGCCGCTTAATTACTTGCCAGATATTGCACCGATTCGCGTTCAAGTTTCAGCTTCCTATACTGGGGCGGATGTGGAAACTGTCGAAACTGCGGTGACAACTACGCTGGAGCGACAAATTAACGGTGTTGAGGGAATGCAGTACATGACCTCGAACAGTTCAGCAGGTAGTAGCCAAATTTCTGTATATTTCGGGTCGCAGGTAGATAAAAATATTGCTCAAGTTAACGTCCAAAATCGTCTCGCCCGTGCTACACCTCGCCTACCAACAACGGTGCAACAATTCGGTGTGACAGCACAAACATCTTCTACAAGTATTTTGTTAGTCTATGCTCTTTATCCCGAAAATAATGAGTATGACGCGCTGTTTATTAGTAACTATATCGATCTGAATTTGCGAGATCAACTGCTGAGAACGCCGGGAGTTGGGGATTTAACAATTTTTGGTGAAAAGCAATATGCAATGCGGTTGTGGCTCGATCCGAATGCACTGGCGAGTCGAGGCTTAACTGTGACAGATGTTGCTACGGCATTGCGATCGCAAAACATTCTCGCCGGAGCCGGAACATTAGGTCAATCGCCTATCCCTCCAGGTCAAAGTTATGAAATTCCGTTGCGAGTCAATGGTCAATTTAAAAATGCGTCAGAGTTTGAAAATCTAGTTATTCAAGCCGGAAGTAATGGCAGTTTAATTAAACTCCAAGATGTGGGTCGTGCAGAACTTGGCTCGGAGACTTACAGCAGCAATGCCAGAAATAATGGTAAGCCGTCGATTGGGATAGCAATTTATCAGTTACCTGGTAGTAACGCCCTGGATGTGGCGAAAAACGTTCAGGCTCAGATGGATGAGTTGATGAAAGACTTTCCACCGGGCTTAAAAGCTGAGATTGTCTACGATACTGTTGGATTTGTGCAAGCGTCACTCGAAGAA
The DNA here is from genome assembly GCF_034530775.1 of Nostoc sp. DedSLP04. Classification (NCBI taxonomy): domain Bacteria; kingdom Bacillati; phylum Cyanobacteriota; class Cyanophyceae; order Nostocales; family Nostocaceae; genus Nostoc; species Nostoc sp. DedSLP04. The sequence goes on from NZ_JAVRCL010000073.1 coordinate 17,696, forward strand.
GTGCTGAAAACACTAGTTGAAGCGATCGCTCTTGTCGTACTGGTGATTTTTCTGTTTCTGCAAAACTGGCGAGCCACAATTATTCCCCTGGTTTCCATTCCCGTTTCACTAATTGGGGCGTTAGCATTCGCTTATATATTTAAATTCTCGTTGAATAATTTAACGTTATTTGGCTTAATTTTGGCAACAGGATTAGTTGTAGATGACGCCATTATCGTTGTTGAAGCGATCGCCCGCAAGGTTGAACAGGGAATGCGACCACTGCAAGCATCAGTCGAGGCAATGGATGAACTTACCGGAGCCGTAGTTTCAACGTCGCTGGTATTGATGGCGGTGTTTATCCCGGTGGCATTTTTCCCAGGTTCGACAGGAAAAATGTATCAACAGTTCGCGTTGATCATTGCTTTTTCAATCGCCATCTCAACCTTTAATGCCCTTTCCTTTAGTCCGAGTATATCTGCAATCTTGCTCCGTCCGTCTCGCCCTGCACGCGGGCCGCTTGGCTGGTTTTTTGGCCGTTTCAATCGAATTTTACAATGGATCATTGACAAGTATTTAGCGACGGTGAATTTTCTGATTCGCGTTCGTTATGCGGTAATTGGATTATTTGTGGTTGGTTTAGCTGCGACTTATTTCATGTTTACCCATGTTCCCACCGGATTTGTTCCGAGTGAAGACCAGGGAATTGTTTTAGGTATTATTCAAGGGCCAGATGGAGTTGCCCTCAACTATACCGACCAAGTAATTACCAAACTCGAACAAATTCTCGAAAAAGAACCAGAAGTGAGTAACGTTTTCGCCACTTCGGGATTTGGCTTTGCAGGTAGTGGTTCAAATCGCGGTGTCTTCTTTGCAAAACTCAAGCCGTGGGAGGAGCGCACTCAACCCAATCAAAGTGCCTCTGGAATCTTAGCCCGAATCAATAAAGAATTTGCAACGATTCCAGAAGCTATTATCACCGCAGTCAGTCCGCCACCGATTCAAGGCTTTAGTACTTTAGGAGGATTTGAATTACAGCTAGAAGACCGTACCAACGGACGACTGACAATCAATGATTTTTTTGCCAATGCTCAAGCGGTGCTAGCCCAAGCAAATCAAAAACCAGCGCTCAAAGGTGGCGTTTTTACACAGTTTACTGCTAGTACACCACAGTTTCAAATTGACTTCGATCGCACTCGTTTAGAAGCACTTAACATCGATTTTCAACAAGCTGTGAACACACTCGGAGCTGCAATTGGCTCCCAGTATGTCAACGATTTTACTTTGGGACAGCGTAGCTACCGCGTATATGTTCAGGCAGATGCTAACTATCGGCGATCGCCAGATGATATTCAACGGCTTTATGTGCGATCGGCAAATAACCAAATGGTTCCATTGAGTGAGGTCGCAAAAATCACACCTACTACAGGCCCATCAGTAATTTCCCATTACAACGGCTTCCGCGCGATCGATTTACAAGGTAGAGAAGCATCGGGTTACAGTAGTGGACAGGCGATTCAGGCAATGCAACAAGCGGTGGCTGAAGCAGCAACGCCAGGTGTTGGCAGTGATTGGATTGGAACTGCCCGCGAAGAATTAAGTGCAGGTAACTTGGGGATTTTGATTTTTGGCTTCGGGATCATTATGGTGTTTCTGACGCTGGCTGCTCAGTATGAAAGTTATATCGATCCGGCGATTATTTTGTTAACTGTACCGTTAGCGTTGTTAGGCGCATTGAGTGCCTTATCTTTGCGCGGTTTGGTGAATGATGTCTACGCAAACGTGGCGTTAGTGATGCTGATTGGATTAGCGTCAAAGAACGCGATTTTGATCGTCGAGTTTGCCAATCAAGGTCTTGAACAAGGTATGACAATTCGACAAGCAGCCGTAACCGCAGCGCAAGAAAGATTTCGACCGATTGTAATGACTTCAAGCGCTTCCTTGCTGGGATTTTTCCCCCTGGTAATCGCCACCGGAGCCGGTTCTGCCTCACGCTGGTCGTTAGGAACAGCCTTATTTGGCGGGTTACTCGTAGCAACGATTTTGAGTTTGCTAATTGTTCCAGTCCTGTACGTAATCATCAAGACTTTGGAAGAACGCTTCTTGAAGAAAAAACCTGCTAAACCTTCCCAACCGCCATCCCCAGATGGAAACGAAGATGGACAATCAAGAGCGATGCCAACTCCAGTCGGAGACGCTGCGCGAACGACGAACGCTCATCAACATTCATCTGTAATTATCAAGCAGAATGCTGATGATAACAAACGTAATGATTCGAGTAAGTAAAAAAGGAAGAGGGTTAAGGCAAGAAACGCGATGAATCGCCGTCAAGACAAAAGATTGGTTATTAGACCTCTTGCTTTCATTGCTTTTTGCAAGAGGTCTATTGTTAATACATCGGCGGCCTTGTTAATGCATCGGCTTGTATTGTGAATGCGGCCGCGGCCTTGTTAATACATCGGCTTGTATTGTGAATGCGGCCGCGGCCTTGTTAATGCATCGGCTTGTATTGTGAATGCGGCCGCGGCCTTGTTAATGCATCGGCTTGCATTAAAAACACTACGTTTTTACGCAAAGCTGTACTTAGAAAGCTATAGCAACAGCCAAAATGGTTAGGACATTAACAGATGATAAAATTTAGACACAAAAAGGCTTTTCACCCAGTCCCCAGTCCCTAGTCCCCAGTCCCTTGCTATAGTTTCATTTTTTCTCTGCTTGTATGAAACCACCCTGGACTCTCGAAGAGCGGGGAGGGGGTTGGGGGTGGGGTTCAGTACCAACTCAACCCAGAATCGGTATTATTACAAGAGGTAAAGATTAAGCTGTAACTTTGAGAACCACTGACACAATGTAGAGTATCTCCTGATAATTTAGCAAAGCTATAAGCATTGGAGCGAAGCAAATGAACGCTAAATTAATCGTTTTTTCTGCCTTTGTGACAGCATTTGTAGGTGCAGGAATTGGTTTTATTATTGCTAATTTACTTCCTTGCCCTTACACAAGTCAAATGTATAAAGATTTAGAGCAAAAATATGCGATCGTTGGTGCAGTTGCTGGCTTGTTGATTGGTTCTAGTCAAGAAATGATTCGAGAACTCAAGCAAGAGCGGGATGCAGAAGAAGAATTGCTGCGGGATTTGAACAAAGCTATTCACTCAAGTACAGATCGAGAAAATTTATGACAATTTTTTGACAAGAACTAACAGCAATAGCAAAAATTCCGATCGCGGTTCTGGAAAACTGCGATGGCATTGCCGCCATACTCACAAGTGGTAACTCTGGAATTGGGCTAGCAGTCGCACTTACCTTCGCCCGTAAAGCTGCCGATGTGCTGATGTATGCAGGTGTGTCTATTGATGGTTTGCTAAGTCCAACTGCACTCTTTTGACTATTAGATGCCCTTCAAACAGTAGGCGATCGCGTTGCATTGTCTGGAGTGTCAAAGAGTTTGGTTATGTTAAGTAATTCGTTATAATTAATATAAATTAATTGTTACAGAGGATTGGCATAAGCCACCAATTTTAAAAATAGTGCGCTACTATCGACAAGCAATAAAAAATCTCCTAGAGGTCTGATATTAATACGCCTCTATTTATAAGTTGAAGAGGATAAAAAAGATGGTTCAAAGTATAGGCGGTATAGCGAAATATTCAGCTACCGACCTAGACCGATTTGCTCAAAAACTGAATCAAGACGGAATTTGTGTAATTCCCGGTGTTTTTGAGCAAAAATTAATTGACGAGTGGGCACAAGCTTTTGAAAACTTATTTCACGAGCGTCAAAATCAACCAGGTGGGTTGGCTCCTCGTGAAGTTTCCCGCTACTATCTAACCTTGCCTTGGATTTACCCATTTGCTAATGAGTTAGTTTTTGCCAATCCAGTGATTATGGGTATCCTAGATCGCGTGTTTTACCAAGAATACGTAATGGTTCAGATGGGAGTTGATGTTCCATTCCAGGGTTCAGATTATCAGGAAACCCATCGGGATTTTCGCCCGTTATTTAGCGATCGCATAGTTACACCACTTTACGCCCTCGCAGTTAACTTTCCCCTGGTGGAAGTAACCGCAGAAAACGGGCCGTTTCAAATGGCGCGTGGTACTCATGTTATACCGCGTGAAGAAGGATTAGAAAAAGTTGCCAGTGGTGAAATTCCGATGGAATCCTTTTATATGCAGCCTGGTGACGTGATGGTGCGATCGCCTTTAGCACTACATCGGGGTTCCCCAAATCGGACAAACCACCCAAGGCCGATGGTAGTCATGGGCTATGCTATGCATTGGTTGCACACACCAAAGGTAGATTTGACTCTTCCACAAGACTATTATGATAGTCTCCCAGAAAAACTAAAGCAGATGCTACGGTGTCAGCTAGTAGAAAGCTTACCTAAGAACAAAGTCGAAACTTACGTGAATTTCAAATACTAGTAGTTTTTCAAGGCAACAATGCTTGGTAAATAAGTTTGTAGTCAGGACTTTAGTCCTTGATTTAAGCGTTAAAGCCCTCACTACAAACCCGGCAAACTTAACTTGACTAACCACTAGTGGAAGAAGGATTTTTGTCATTCCATAGATAATTAAGATGCAAACCTATACTAATCCAGTCTACAAAGGTTATTTTGCCGATCCTTTTGTTTGGCAACACGAAGGCGTATATTATGCGATCGGTACTGGTGCAGCAGAAGCAGAAGGAACGGTAGATGAAGTAACCTCCGTGGATTCCAATCATAAATCGCGTGTCTTTCCTCTGTTACGCTCCTTCGACTTTGTAAATTGGGATTATGTTGGTAACGCGCTACAACGCCCAGATCCCGCCCTTGGCGATAATTTTTGGGCCCCCGAAGTTGCTTACTGCGATCGCCAATTTTATCTTTACTATTCTGTAGGGCATGAAGATAAGAATCATCAGTTACGTGTAGCTACAAGCGATACTCCGTTAGGGCCATATCAAGATGTTGGCGAACCAGTCGTAGATCCAAAGTCCTGTCCTTTTGCGATCGATCCGCATCCATTCCAGGATGACGATGGACAGTGGTATTTGTTTTACGCCCGTGACTTTCTGGATACATCAGATGGAGTGCGTGCTGGCACAGCATTAGTTGTAGACAAACTCCAAACCATGACTAAACTTGCTGGTGAAGGGAAAGTGGTATTACGTGCGCGATCCGATTGGCAACGGTTTTTAGCCAATCGTTTGATGTACGGTGAAATTTATGATTGGCATACTTTAGAAGGCCCCTGCGTTCGTAAGCATGAAGGTAAATACTACTGCTTTTATAGTGGTGGACGCTGGGAAACTGAGAACTACGGTGTAGATTATGGCGTTGCTAACAACGTGATGGGGCCTTACTCTGATGCAGGTAACGAAACTGGGCCACGGGTGCTAAAGTCTGTTCCTAATTTTGTCATCGGGCCGGGACATAATTCTATTGTTCTTGGGCCAGATGGTAAGACTGAGTATGTTGTCTACCATGCTTGGACGAAAAACATGGATATGCGGCAAATCTGCTTAGATATGCTGATCTGGAAACCAGAAGGGCCATCTTGCAATGGCCCTACCTGGACACCGCAGACTATCAGCAACTATTAAAGATTTTGTGATACATTAACACCGCTAACTTTGGCTGGTATAACAACGCTATAGTAGCCAGCTGCGATCGCTGCTAATGCATTAAGCAAAACATTAGCACCGAACAATGGCATTAAACCAAAAAATGTCTTACCCAAAGGCAACAATCCGATGATGGCCAGCAAGGCATAAGAAACTGCAAAACCACGATTAAATAGACGCGCTGTGGTAGTATTGTTGTAAGAAGTAATTCCTAACAATCCGACGGCACAGCGAACAAGATTATGCAAAAAATTGGTGGGAATTGCACCAAAGATATAACCAAAACCAGCAGAATAAGCACTAGTAGATTGATCGAGTGGAACAAAAGATTCGCTCGATCCTGGTAATGAAACCAAAGCTGGTACAAATCCAGCTAAACCTAAAAGTAAATAACTGATTCCGATAGCCAAAGCAATGTAACGCTCGATCATTTTTGCCTGGTTAATGTTTTCCATCTTGTTTCTCTTGGTAAGTGTGTAGATGTTTAGGAAATAGTAACTCCTAGCTGATAAATCATCAAAATCTAATTTCTTAATAGATATAAATAGATCGTCTCTAGCTAGTTAACTATCTCAACATAATATTTTTAATTCAACTTCGTCTTTCATATATTTCACTCTATCAAAGGTAATAAACACTATTTTAAAAAAGCTTCCAAATTGAGTTTAATTTGGGGCTTATGTTTTTTATCTTGATTAAAAAATATTTGCTAATTAATTATTGTCATTGCTATGATGCTTTGTTGCTTTAGCCACTTGTAGAAATGGCATTTTTAGTTCATGATGTTCATGATTTCTAATTTTATTATGAAAAGAATTATTGAAGGGCGAATAGATATCTACCTCGGATAGCCAAATCATAGTTTCATAACCAACCCGACCCATTTCTGGCTCTAAACCCATAGGCATCTCTAGCAAATAAACCCAGCTACCTGACTGAGGCCGGTAATTTTTGATGATGCCTTCTTTGCCGATAAACTCTACCTTTTGACCGCTATGAAACTTAGGTAGTGATAAAAGACTTGCATTCATTACTCGTAATTCTTTCGACTAATAGAGTGATAAATAACCTTATAGCTAATATAAAACTTGCGGTTATCCGTCACAGGTTTCAATGTATTCTCTGTCAGTCGTTTTAATAGTAAATTTGACTTTTTATATCTAAAGTCGGAATTTTCATTAAATCTATTAAATTTTTCAAAAAAAACTTTCAAAATCAGAAACTTTACTACTTAATTTATTTCCAATGCCTACACTTATCGCACTACCTATTTTATTGGAAAAACTCTGAGATAGAAAACGCGATCGCTCCATCATTAAAAGCGATCGCGTGAGGTTTATGAATTGAATTATTATCAATCTTACACATAATCAAAAAGCTTTTATCCTACCCAAGGTTGAGATAATATCTATATCATCAGAGTGAAATTTATAATACTTATTTACCAAAACTAACAATCAAAGAAATTAGTTCTGCTACTATGATTTATAAAATAGTTGTTACAATAATATGTATTCTAGATAACAAATTAATATTTTGTTTTATAAAAATACTGTTTTAATACTTAAAACCAGGCAATTGTTTATATAAATTTAGCGTTAAATATTTACTCTAAGTTACCAAATAAGCTGAATTGATTAATTTTAATAGTATTAATAATTATTTTAATTATATTGTGTACGAAACCGAACAGACAAAAACAACTATATTTGCATGGTTTTCAATATAAATATTTATTTGTGTTACATAAGTTAATAATCTATTTTAGATAAAATAAAAATATAGTGCTTAAGACTTAATCAAGAAAGTAATTTTATATTTATTTTGGTAGATGAAAAAATTAGACATAAAACAGTATTTTCTTAAGTAGTGAACCAGTCAAGCCAAGTATTGATTATACCGATTCGATATTGAAAAGCAGCAAAATATATTGCAAGCTTTTGCCTGAAAGTAAGCTTGATGCTGCCTTACAAAGAAAAGGTATTAGCGTTTAGCTAGTCAGAATTAATAATTTAAATAACGAGACAAACTATGGCAAGTGAAAAATCTCAAGTCAAAAACAACGGTGTCAGCAATGTTATTTCGTCGAAGCAGCGTAAAACAAAGCGATCGCAGCTAGCCCAAACGCAATCATCGAGTACATCACTGTTGGATTTAACTTCGTCTAATAAAAAAGTTCAATCAACAGAAACTTTTAAAGATACACCTGATATAGTTTGCTTATCTCATTTACGTTGGAATTTCGTCTATCAAAGGCCACAACATCTTCTTAGTCGCTGCGCTCAAGGAAAGCGAGTCTTCTTTATTGAGGAGGCAATTTTCTCTGAAGAACCGTTGGCAAGGTTAGATGTAAACCAAGATTCTAATGGAGTAGTTGTGGTTGTGCCACACCTACAACAAGGTTTAAGCGAAGAAGCAATCAACGCAGATTTACAAGTACTAATTAATAATTTATTTGCAGAGCATAATATCAACAAATACATTTGTTGGTATTACACACCAATGGCGATCGCTTTTACCCGCCACTTGCAACCCCAAGCTGTGGTGTACGATTGCATGGATGAATTATCTGCATTCCAGGGAGCATCACCCACTTTAAAGAATTACGAAGCCGAACTATTCAAGCGTGCAGACTTAGTATTTACAGGGGGACAAAGCCTTTACGAAAGTAAAGTGAACCAGCATCCCAACGTTTATGCCTTTCCCAGCAGTGTAGATGTCCCCCACTTTGGCCAGGCGAGAAATCTTCAAGAACCAGAAGATCAAGCTCATATTCCCCATCCTCGCCTTGGATTCTTTGGCGTAATTGACGAACGGATGGATATTGAACTGCTTGCTGGTATTGCCGAAGCCCGTCCCGACTGGCATCTAGTAATTATTGGGCCAGTTGTCAAAATCGATCCCGCAGCTTTGCCACAGCATGAAAATATCCATTATCTCGGTGGCAGAGACTATAAACAGCTACCTGCCTATTTAGCAGGGTGGGATTTAGCAATGTTGCCCTTTGCGCGTAATGAGTCAACACGCTTTATTAGCCCTACCAAAACTCCAGAGTATCTTGCCGCAGGTAGACCTGTAGTATCTACTTCGATTCGAGATGTGGTACGTCCTTATGGAGAGTCAAAACTGGTGCGAATTGCAGACACAATTTCTGAGTTCGTCACCGCCGCAGAACTTGCAATGCAAGAGGATACTCCAACTTCAGAATGGCTGAGTCGAGTAGATGCCTTTTTAGAAAAGATTTCTTGGGATCGCACTTGGGCATCAATGATGAAGCTGATTGACTCTGCCATTGCAGCGCGTGATGGTGAAGACAAAGCTAACTCCACAGGCGCGGCTGGTAAACAAGCACCAAATGTCATTACCAGAGATTTTGTCTTCGATTACTTAGTCGTCGGCGCTGGTTTTTCTGGTAGCGTCATTGCTGAACGTTTGGCAACTCAAGGTAAAAAAGTGCTGGTTGTAGACAAGCGCAACCACATAGGCGGCAATGCCTACGATCATTACAATGATGATGGCATTCTTGTACACAAATACGGTCCCCACATCTTTCACACCAACTCCCGCGAAGTCTTTGAATACCTCTCGCGCTTTACTCAGTGGCGGTCTTACGAACATCGTGTCCTTGCCAGTGTAGACGGGCAACTTGTCCCGATTCCGATCAACCTCGACACCATCAACAAGCTGTATGGGATGAATCTCAATTCATTTGAGGTGGAAGAGTTTTACAAATCCCTTGCTGAACCCGTAGAATCCATCCGCACTAGTGAAGATGTGGTGGTCAGCAAAGTTGGTCGAGTACTGTATGAAAAGTTTTTCCGTAATTATACCCGTAAGCAATGGGGACTCGACCCATCAGAACTTGACAAATCAGTAATTGCCAGAATTCCCACCCGTACCAATCGTGACGATCGCTATTTTACCGATAGCTACCAAGCAATGCCACTCCACGGCTTTACCCGGATGTTTGACAATATGCTAAATCATCCGAACATCAAAGTAATGCTTAACACTGATTATCAGGAAATTCAAAAAGCTATACCTTGCCGCGAGATGGTATATTCCGGGCCAGTTGACGAATTCTTTGATTATCGCTACGGCAAACTACCATATCGTTCCCTTGATTTCAAGCATGAGACGCATAACACGAGTGTGTTTCAATCAGCGCCAGTCATCAACTATCCCAATGAACAGCTTTATACTCGTGTGACAGAGTTTAAATACTTAACTGGTCAGGAACACTCTAAAACAAGTATTGTTTATGAGTTTCCCAAAGCTGAGGGAGACCCTTATTATCCTGTACCGCGTTCTGAGAATCAGGAAATTTACAAGAAATACAAGGTGCTGGCAGATGAAACTCCAGGGATCTATTTTGTGGGACGATTAGCGACCTACAAGTACTACAACATGGATCAATGTGTTGCTCAGGCTCTAGCTGTGTACAAACAAATTGCGGTTAAGGCTTAAATAATTCGTAATTCACGCCGTCCGCGTACAACTTTCTTTCAAACCTAACCCCCAGCCCCTTCCCTTGTAGGGAAGGGGAGCAAGAATCAAAGCCTCTCTCCCCGTAGAGGACTACAGTGTACAGACAAGTCGAATTACCCCCCTTAATCCCCCCGATATATTGGGCTACCGTGTATACACAAGTCAAATTACCCCCCTTAATCCCCCCGATATATTGGGGGGAAAAAAGAAAAATCCGGTTCCCTCCCCTTTGCAAGGGGAGGGTTAGGGTGGGGTAAAACCTTGAACCTATCCCACTATTCTAAAAATCCCTACTTCTTTTCGTAAAATGTGCTTGAAAACCTTGATTTTTCGTTTTCAGTTCTCAATTAACTTAAGCTTTGTAGCACAAATATTATTAGTGGGATAGGTTCTTGGGTTTTTCAGCTATTTCAGACTTGTGTGTTGATCGTAGCTCCCTGTGGAGGAGAGGTATGGAAGCGGGATTCTAAGAAGAAGTTGCACCTCGCGTTAATTCGTAATTAGGACTGCACTGTATTTAATAAGGTGCGTTACCCTAACGCACTAAAAATCTAGGATGGTGCGGTGCGTTAGCCTCTGGCATAACACACCTTACAAAACTGAAAAACAACGCATCAAATAAAATATCAGCTTGAGTTGTAAATTATGACTTCTGCTTTCAACTCGACACTCAACACTAACAAAGCACAACTTCCTCTAGAAGTGTGGGCTGGTGTAGAGTGTACGGTTAATCGTGTGGGTGAAGAGTATTTCGATCAATTAGAACGCAATGGTCATGCAACCCGCTTAGATGACCTAGATTTATTCGCTGAACTTGGCATACACGCCATCCGCTATCCAGTACTTTGGGAAAGGATAGCGCCCAATGGTTTGGAAAATGCTGATTGGTCGTGGGCGGATGAACGGCTGGGACGCTTGCGCGAACTCGGCATCCGTCCGATTGTGGGGCTAGTGCATCATGGCAGTGGGCCGCGTGATACTAGCTTAGTAGATCCAGAATTTCCTGAGAAACTAGCAGTGTTTGCTCGTGCGGTTGCAGAACGCTATCCTTGGGTAACACATTACACACCCATCAACGAGCCATTGACAACAGCACGATTTAGTGGGATGTATGGTCACTGGTATCCTCACGGACGGGACGATTTAACCTTCGCTCGTGCTTTGTTAGGAGAGTGCAAAGCGATCGCTCTTTCGATGCAGGCAATCAGAGAAGTCAATCCCAACGCCCAACTCCTACAAACTGAGGATTTGGGTAAAACTCATAGTACGCCAAAGCTGGCTTATCAAGCAGAATTTGAGAATGAACGTCGCTGGTTGAGTTTGGATTTATTATGCGGCCGAATCAACCCAACTCATCCCATGTGGGATTACTTGCGCGACTGTGGTATCAGCGAGACTGAACTTGAAGAATTTTTACAATATACCTGTTTGCCTAACATTATCGGCATTAACCATTACCTGACAAGCGAACGCTTTTTAGATGAAAATCTAGAAAACTATCCAGCTTGGACGCATGGTGGTAATGGTCGGGACAAGTATGTAGATGTAGAGGCAGTGCGAGTTTGTGCTGAGGGTTTGGCAGGCCCCCGGACATTGCTCAAAGAGACATGGGAACGTTATAAACTACCCTTTGCTGTCACTGAAGTTCACTTGAGTTGTACCCGTGAGGAACAGCTACGCTGGCTCAATGAAGTGTGGAATGCAGCCCAAGAATTACGAGACCAAGGCGCAGATGTTCGCGCTGTGACTGCTTGGGCACTTTTGGGCAGCTACGATTGGAATAGTTTAGTGACTCGCTCGGCAGGATACTACGAGTCAGGCGTATTTGATTTGCGCTCTCCACAGCCTAGACAGACTGCGATCGCCAAAATGGTGCGAGATTTAGCTACTGGGCATAAACCCAACCATCCACTACTTGATACACCAGGATGGTGGCATCGACAAGAGCGTTTGGTCTATCCAGCAGTCAGTTGTCGTAGCAATAATTACAAAATATCGGAAACTGATGAGTCAAGCAATAATCTAAAATCCAAAACTTGTACTGAGCGAAGTCGAAGTATCCAAAATCCAAAATTGGTACGTCCCTTGGCGATCGTCGGAGCCACAGGAACTCTAGGCAAGGCTTTTGCTCGGTTGTGTGAAGTCCGAGGAATTTCATATTGTCTGCTAAGACGCCAAGATATGGATATTGCCAATCCTGCTTCCGTCAATAAAGTACTTACCGAATTGCAACCGTGGGCAGTTGTGAACGCTGCGGGATACGTGCGAGTAGACGATGCCGAACGCGAACCCGATGTTTGTTTAAAGGTAAACGCTGAAGGGGCAGCGATTTTAGCTGCTGCTTGCGCTCAACATAATGTGGCGCTGGTAACTTTCTCTTCAGATTTGGTATTCGATGGTGCTGAGTCTAATCCTTATGTCGAAACTGATACTGTTGCGCCCCTCAATATATATGGGTGCAGCAAAGTTTTGGCAGAAAAGCTAGTATTACAGGCTCATCCGGCATCACTAATAATTCGCACCAGCGCATTTTTCGGCCCGTGGGATGATTACAACTTTGTGACGATCGCCCTGCGGCAATTAGCTGCTGGAAATACTTTTGTTGCTGCCGAAGATGCGATCGTTTCGCCTACTTATGTACCCGATCTTGTTCATGCCAGTCTTGATTTATTGATTGATGGCGAGAAAGGTTTGTGGCACTTGGCTAACAAAAGTGCTGTAGCTTGGGCTGACTTAGCCCGATTAGCAGCGAAAAAAGCAGGTGTGAGTGTCAGCAGTCTAATTGCTCGTCCGACGCAAGAGCTTGGTTTAATTGCTCCCCGCCCAGCTTACAGCGTTCTCGGTAGCAATCGAGGTGAATTAATGCCAAACCTTGACAGTGCAATTTCTCGCTACTTGGAAGAAAGAAATTAGTTGGCTGGCAATCTAATTTTAACGTGAGTTCGACGAGTGCTATTTTGACCTCTCCCCCAGCCCCTCTCCTGGTAGGAGAGGGGAGCAAAAACCCTCCTTACTCCGTTACTCCTCCCTCTCCTTACCCAGACGCAACGCGTTCGCCTTTTAAGAAAGGGAGGCTGTCCGGGAGAGGTCTGTTGAACTCACGTTAATTTTAAGGGGAGCAGGGGAAAAGTCCTCTCCTCTGCACCCTTCCCCCTGCCCCTCTGCCTCTTCTCAATGCCCCATTCCCCATACTTCGACTGCGCTCAGTACAAGTTCCCCATTCCCAATTCTCGATTGGAAAATTATGGCAACTATTTTAGTCACGGGAGGAGCCGGATATATTGGCTCCCATGCTGTATTAGCTCTGAAAAACGCAGGTTATAAAGTAATCGTTTTAGATAATCTATCGAACGGACATAGAGAACTTGTAGAAGAAGTTTTGCAGGTAAATTTGATTATTGGAGATATGAGCGATCGCACTCTTCTCGATGACATATTTTCAACTCACAACATAGCTGCGGTTATGCATTTTGCTGCTTATATCGCAGTCGGTGAATCTGTCACCCATCCAGCCAAATATTACCATAATAATGTTGCAGGTACTCTGACGCTTTTAGAAGCAATGATTGCTGCATCAGTTAATAAATTTATCTTTTCTTCTACTTGCGCTCTTTATGGTGTACCAAAGTTTGTTCCTCTGACCGAAGACCATCCGCAAGATCCCATTAGTCCCTATGCTACTAGCAAGTGGATGGTAGAAAGAATTTTATCTGATTTTGATACAGCCTACAATTTAAAGTCTGTACGTTTCCGTTACTTTAACGCCGCCGGTGCTGACCCTAATGGGTTGCTGGGTGAAGACCACGAACCTGAAACTCATCTCATCCCATTAGTACTACTAACTGCTTTTGGTAAGCGGGAATCAATTTTGATTTTCGGCACTGATTACCCTACCCCAGATGGTACTTGTATCCGAGATTATATTCATGTGACTGACTTGGCAAAAGCCCATATTTTAGGTTTGGAATATCTGCTCAAAGGGGGAGAGAGCGAAGTATTTAATCTAGGAAATGGCAGTGGTTTTTCAGTCAGAGAAGTGATAGAAACTGCTAAAGAGATAACAGGCAAAGAAATTAAAATAGAAGAACGCGATCGCAGACCAGGCGACCCTCCTATTTTAGTTGGCAGCAGCGACAAAGCAACTAAAATATTGGGCTGGCATCCAGAGTATCCTAATTTGAACGAAATTATCGCCCATGCTTGGCAATGGCATCAACAACGACATAAGTAAAAACTATAGCAATCCGATTTGATTCGGAGAATTACTTGTAGAGATTAGGGACTGGGGACTGGGGGCTGGGAAGAAGGAATAAAGGTGTACTGAGTTTTTTTCACGCAATCAAATATGAGTCCTATAATTTAAAACATCCTGTAAGGATTAGAAATTCATTCTTTCGGTACTCGTAAGCTAATGAAAGAACTTGTTTAAATTAAAGAATGGCTTAAAACAAGTATCAGTCAGTATTAGTTAATGAGCGTAATCGAGTTTCAAAATTTACCTAATGCACAGCAGTGCCAAAAAAGTACACTGCCCTCTTTAGGGCTAGTTTGCATCACCTCAGACAAACAAGTGCGCTTTCGGACAATGACACGCACCCGATACTTAAAACTTTCCCTTAGCGATCGCGAAAGTGCCCTGAGTGAACTGTATCGCCATAATTTGCAACGCTTACATGATGCCCTCTCCTTTTGTCAGCAGAATAAAATTCAGCTTTATCGGATGTCTTCTAATTTATTTCCCCTAAGTGACTTAGAAGACGAAATCGGCGCAAATATATTAGAAGCAATGAGCGCTGATTTAGCAGCAATTGGTCAACGAGCAAATGCATTGAACATCAGAATGGTGTTGCATCCAGATCAATTTGTAGTGCTAAGTTCTGATTCCCCCGAAGTGGTACAAGCAAGTATCAATAATCTAGCAGGACATGCACGTATACTTGACTTACTGGGATTACCGCGATCGCCTTGGTCATTAATGAATATTCATGGTGGCAAATCTCAACGTCCCGAACAACTAGTAAAAGTAATTTCCGAACTACCAGAAAATATCAAAAGCCGCTTGACTCTAGAAAACGATGAATACGCCTATAGTGCCGATGAAATTTTAGCAGTATGTCAGCAAGCTAGTGTGCCGATGGTATTTGATGCCCATCACCATATTTGCCACGAAAATTTGGATAGCTACGATCATCCGAGTGTAGCATCCATGTTTTACGCAGCGCGAGAAACTTGGAAAAATCCAGATTGGCAATTAGTCCATATTTCCAATGGTGAGCAAGCTTTCAATGACAGAAAACACAGCGACTTGATTACCGATATGCCCAATGTTTACTACCAAGCACCGTGGATCGAAGTCGAAGCCAAACAAAAAGAAGAAGCGATCGCACTTTTGCGTTCTGGGTGGCTAATGAACAATAATTGTACATAAATTAGAGACATCTAGTCTATGTTGTCTGCACCTCTGGTGTTGTGTCTGGGTTAACCACAGTGAAACTTAGAGGATGTTTGAAAAGTTTTATTCTCGGTAACAAAACGTTCTAGATTCCCCTAAATCCCCCAATTTATTGGGGGAGTTTGATTCCGGTTCCCCCTTAAAAAGCTACAGTATACACACAAGTCTTTTAAAGTTGCTATGTAACGTAGGGTGGGTTAATTTTTGTAGGTCGATGCAACAAAAATGCAGGACGATGCAACAAAAATGTAGGACGATGCAACAAAGATGCAGGACGATGCAACAAAGGTGCAGGACGATGCAACAAAGGTGCAGGTCAATGCAACAAAGGTGCAAGACGATGCAACAAAGGTGCAGATCAAGAGACTTGTGTGTACACCGTAGCCTTAAAAAGAGGGGCTAGGGGGATCAGTTAGTGCCTAAATATCACATAACCACTTTTCAAACAATCTCTTACACGTTTACAGCCTCATTTATGGTTAATACCTCACTTAATTGGTCTATAAACCATTTTATAGAAGCTTGATTTTGATGTGATTATCTATAGCTAAATTGCTTATTTCTATTGGTAGATTAAATCAAAATTTAAAAAGACCAAAATGAAAATATACAGACATAAAAATAACCTGTAAATTATTAGTTTTATGCAAAAAATTTATGGCAATGTTCAGGGAATAAAAGCTAGTCAGATTAAACGACTGCAAGAGCTTTATGAGCAAAATCAACCAGCAGATAGATTTCTTACGCCAGAATTTGCTCAAGCTTTAGCTACAATTAGTCAACAAATTCATCACCCGATTTGTTGTTATATCAACCGGCGTGGGCAAGTTATCCGAATTGCTGTCGGAACACCCAGTCAAACTCAAATTCCACCTGAAGAATTACCCCGCCGCAGTGCAGAACGTTTGAGCGGAATCCGTTGTGTTGCTACTCAACTTAAATCAAATTCACTTCATGAAGCCGCGTTGGTTGCAATGATACGTCAGCGCTTAGATGCTCTTGTCATGTTAACTGCAATTGATGGCAAAGTAAAAGAAGCTTTTTTAGCTTACCTTTTCCCTGACTCAGAAAGTCCTTGGGTAATTTCACCTCCTTTAAGTTTGGACGATGTAACCGAACAGGAATTTGATGAACTAATTGAAGAATGGGAGAGAGAAATTGTTGACGCCGGAGATGGAATATTCTTATCTCAAGAAATTGTTTCCGACCAAGACAGGGTGCTGCTGGTAGGAGTGCAGACAGAAGATGTCTCAGTTCAACGATTTGAAGATGGACTTGCAGAACTAGTGCGTTTGGTTGAAAGTGCTGGAGGAATTGTACTTGATACAATGCGGCAAAAGCGCGAGCGCGCCCATCCCCAAACAGTGGTCGGTAAGGGAAAAATTGAAGAAATCACCCTTTTAGCTCACAAACTAAGAGCTAATCTAATCGTTTTTGACCGAGATATTTCTGCATCTCAAGCCCGTAATTTAGAACAAGAGATTGGCATCCGAGTTGTAGACCGCACAGAAGTAATTCTGGATATTTTTGCTCAACGCGCTCGCACTCAAGAGGGTAAATTACAAGTAGAACTGGCGCAACTCGAATATATGTTACCTCGGTTGCGCGGTCGCGGTCAGGAAATGTCTCGATTAGGTGCGGGAATTGGTACGCGAGGCCCTGGTGAAACAAAACTAGAGACGGAACGGCGAACAATTCAACGACGAATTGCTCAACTACAGGAAGAAGTAAATCAATTACAAGCACATCGCGCCCGAATTAGACAACAACGACAACAGCAAGAAATTCCGGTTCTGGCATTAGTTGGCTATACCAATGCTGGTAAATCTACTTTGCTGAATGTGTTAACCAATGCGGAGGTTTTCACCGCAGACCAACTATTTGCTACCCTCGACCCAACAACCCGCAAGGTGGTAATTACAAAACCAGAAACACAAGAACGCCGCTCAATTTTGCTCACAGATACTGTAGGGTTTATTCACGAACTCCCACCACCACTGATGGATGCGTTTCGCGCCACATTGGAGGAAGTTGTTGAGGCTGATGCGATGATTCATGTCGTGGATTTATCCCATCCAGCTTGGGAAAGTCATATTGCGAGTGTCCTAGAAATACTCGAAGAAATGCCTGAGATTCCAGAAAAAAGTTTGGTTGCTTTTAACAAGGTTGACAAAGTAGATAGCGAAACCTGGGCTAGGGTTCAACAAGATTATCCCGAAGCTGTGTTTATATCAGCAACCCAGCACTTGGGTTTAGAGACTTTAAAAATGCGATCGCTACAACTAATTGACGAACCTGTAAAGGCGATTGCAGTTCCACAAAATTCATACTAAACAAGAAGGAATTATATGACACCGACTATCATTGTTCACGGTGGAGCAAAAACCATCACGGACGATAAAGTTGCAGCCAACAATGCAGGCTGTACAGCAGCAGTAGAGGCTGGTTGGGCAGTGCTAATCAGTGGAGGTACGGCCGCAGAAGCTGTAGAAGCAGCGATTCGAGTTCTGGAATCCGATCGGACATTTAACGCTAGCCTCGGTGCAACTCTCAATAGTGATGGAGAGGTGGAATTAGACGCGGCGATTATGGAAGGCTCATTAAGTTGGGGAGCAGTTGCAGCAGCTCAGGGCATCCGTCATCCAATTTCGGTTGCACGGAACATTATGGATGATAAACCCAGACTACTAGTAGCGCGGGGTGCAGAACGCTTCGCCATAGATTCCGGGGCTGAAATGTGCAAAAAAGAAGACTTAATAGCTGAGGAACAGTTGGAGCAGTGGAAGGAAGATCAAGAAGTAATCGATCGCCCCAACACCGTAGGTTGTGTAGCTTTGGATGCTGGCGGCATCCTAGCTGCTGGCACTTCAACTGGCGGCACTACCAAGCAGCAACAAGGTCGCGTCGGTGATACTGCACTTGTTGGTTGTGGCTTGTATGCTGATAATAAAATCGGCGGTTGCTCAACAACAGGTGATGGCGAGTCGATTATCCCGGTGGTTTTGGCTAAAACTGCGATCGATTTTTTGAGTGGCGATCGCCATCCAGATGAAGCCGCACAAATGGCAATTGACGCTTTGGTTTCTAAGGTTAAAGGTGAAGCGGGGTGCATCCTCATAGACCGTCAAGGACGCCTTGGCTGGGCGTATAACTCATCACACATGGCTTGTGCTTATATGACCGTAGGACAAGATAAGGTGGCTGCCTTTACTAAGAAATAACTCATACCAATTCGGAATGGGCTACGCTCAGGTAATGCGTAATTAATGAAGCCAAATTACATCTGAGTTTTCAAGTTTAAATATACAGCTTTATTTTTTAAAGTTGGTATTATTTGGAAATGCAGGAGAATCGTTTTCTATAAACAACCGCATCCCCTTTGGGGATGCGGTTTCTCGGAGGACTAAATGAATTCAAAATATAACTTTCAATACTTTCAAGGGAATTCTCTTTCTGACTTGTTTGCTCTTGATATCACAGATGCATCTTATGGGTTTATTTTAAATTACCCTGCAACTGCCAGTTGGGCTGCTTATCCTAACCGAAAAAAATATTTTATTCAAGATGGCAGTAGTGAAGCCACCAAAACCTCCTTCGACAAGATTTGTCAGAAGGAACCGTGGAAAAATCTGGCTGTATTAGGCGATCGCATTCCTGGAATTGTGATTATTCCGCCGCCAAAGTCGCTGCTTGAATACTGGCAAGAGCATTTCGGCTTCAGCCAGTCCAATATTGAAATGATGGATTGCTCGACTTATCTGGATGATCTTAGCCACAGCGAACGCTTTGACAAACTTATTAGTCTATTTCCCTTCGATCGCCTCAAACCTGAAAAACACGCTGTTGATCCAGACACTCATTACCGCTTACTCAGCAAAGTAACCCTAGCCGAATTGGGGGTGCAATGTCCAAAATACGAAAGCTACAATCTGCACCAAGTAAATATTGAAGACATTCAGTTACCACAATATCCCTACTTAATTAAAACATCCCACGGACTCTCAGGAGAAGGCACTTATATCATCAAAAGTCCCAGCGATTTGAACTACTGCCTTGAAGAAATTAGGAAGTATCTTGATATTAAGTTGCTCAATACGATTATTGTCTCGGAGTTCGTCAAGAATGAGGTGCAAAATTACTGCGTACAATTCTATGTCAACAAGCTAGGAGAGATAACCCTTATTGGCACTACCGGCCAACTCGTCACTCCAGAAGGTAACTATTTAGGTGGACTGATTGACTACCGCAACACTAACATGAGCAAGTTCTTTGAGATGATTGCTAACGTTGGTCAGTATGCTCACAAACAGGGTTATTTCGGCGTGATTGGCTTTGATGTGCTGGAAGATCGAGACGGACAATTTTATGCGATCGATGCCAATTTCCGAGTCAATGGCTCGACTCCGTTGTGCTTGCAGCGTAATACCCTACTGGGGCTAGGAAAGGGAGTAGCTAAATATTCCAGTGACTACCGCATGGAAGGAGCGTTGGATTCAATTTTAGCCACTTTAAAACCAGAACTAGATCGCAAAGACTTAATCGTTCTGTCGGCTTTAGAGAAAATCAAATACGGAAAAATCTACACAGATATTTATGCGATCGTGACTGGAGAAACTATCCAGGAAATGCAGCATATCGAGCAGAAATTACAGGATAAGGGATTACAATGGCTCCCTTAAACACTGCCTCTGTTGATATCTGGCATTATCAATTTTCATTTATCGTAGAAATTTGGGAGTAGCTTTATAGCAGTAGGCAGAGGGCAGGAGGTAAAACTATTGCTAACTCTAGCATTCACTCTTTCCAAATGTCCTAACTTGTGTGACTACGGCTATAAAATATTTCAAAATATCCTGTTTCAGGGTTTAAATAATCAAATTAAAGGTTAAAAAGCAGAATTATTTGAGATAAAAATCAATAATGATACTTCTAGTCGCTACATTGGTCACACAGTTAAAACAAACTAATAAAGCATAAAATTTATTTTTAATACACTTTTTTATAGAAAAAAGTATTCAAAAAGTATAAACATAAAATACATAATTTACACTTTATTTAAATATATTTAATTAGGAGAATAGACATGAAATTTCAAATAGAATGTAATACAGGTAAACTTAGTAAAATATGTTTAATTTGCCAGCAAAGTTCTCAGACAGATCGAGCCAGGTTAATTGTATGCAATGACCAAGGCGAAGGTTATGGAGATATATGCCATCAATGTATAAGTAAAGGTGGTGATTGGGTTCAACTTCAACTCCAAAAATTCAGCCATCAACTACTAACTTGAAAATTATTTTAAGGATATCAAATTTTTATAGTAAGCGGCTGTAGCCTTTAAAATAGGGCTATAGCCGCTTATTACGAACAAATTTAATTAATTTTACATTGTATAACATCAAAAGAATAATATAACTGAATGAGTAAGCTACAAATTGGTACTAGTGGTTGGGTTTATAAGCATTGGATGGATATTTTCTATCCACCACATTTGCCTAGCGATCGGCAATTATCATTTTATGCTCAACATTTTTCCACTGTAGAAATTAACTTTTCCTTTTATCGTTTGCCAGAACGGTCTGTCTTTGAAACTTGGTGCAAGCAAACACCATCTAATTTTATGTTTGCTGTTAAAGGTAGCCGCTATCTCACCCACATGAAGAAATTAAAAGACCCGATAGAGCCGCTATCTCGCCTAATGGAACGCGCGTCTGGATTGCAAGAAAAGCTCGGCCCTATTTTATTTCAATTTCCTCATACTTGGCAGATTAATATTGAACGTCTTCAGCCCTTTTTAGAATTACTGCAAACCTACCCTCAACAAAGATTTACAGTTGAATTTCGTCATTCAAGTTGGCTGATTCCACAAATTTATCAACTACTAGAAAGTGCAGGTGTAGCTCTTTGTCTACCTGTCAGCCCAACAGTTCCTCTTGATATCTGTTTGACTGCCCCTTGGACTTACATCCGTATGCACAGTGGGCAATGGAACGTAGGTTATACCGATGAAGAATTATCTACATGGGTTGAACATATCCATTTATTTCTAATGCAGGAGATTGACGTTTACATGTATTTCAACAACGACCCCGATGGAAACGCTATTCGTGATGCTCAACGACTCTATAGTTTGCTGGGATGTTGTTGAAATACATAATTGAAAACTTATTATTCCACTTCTATCAGATCGGTTGACTGCTTCATTGGGAATAAGAATCGCATGGGAGCATCCCATTTTTGCAAAAACATTAGATAGCAAGTTGACCATTGAGGTAG
>NZ_JAVRCL010000074.1:0-37912 GCF_034530775.1 Nostoc sp. DedSLP04
CATGACCTTTGTGAAGGTTGGCTGCTTGCAAAAGAGACTTAACGGGAAAAGTCAGTTCCACAGTTCAGTCCTCCCACTAGTGTCGGTGGCAACAAAGTACAGTGTACCGTTGACATTCGTCAGATATGCCAGGTTAGAGCTACCCGTACTATTAATATTCTTGACGCGGACAGTACCAGCCTGAGTGCCATCACTCTTCCACAGTTCTCGATCCCCAGTGTTATCAGTGGCATTGAAGTACAGCGTGCCGTTGATATTCGTTAGATTTGCTGGGTAAGAGCCACTCATCCCAGAGAAGATATCCTTGACGCGGACGGTACCAGCCTCAGTGCCATCAGTCTTCCACAGTTCAGTCCCCCCACTAGTGTCGGTGGCAACAAAGTACAGCGTGCCGTTGACATTCGTCAGATTTTTGGGGTAAGAATCAGTCGTACCAGAAAAAATATCTTTGACGCGGACGGTACCAGCCTCAGTACCATCACTCTTCCACAGTTCAACCCCTCCACTGCTGTCGGTGGCATTTAAGTACAGTGTACCGTTGACATCTGTCAGATTTTGCGGATCGGAAGTACCGGTGCCAGTATTAATATCCTTGACACGAACTGTACCAGCCTCAGTACCATCACTTTTCCACAGTTCAACCCCTTCACTGCTGTCATAGGCTCTGAAGTACAGCGTGCCGTTAACATTGGTCAGATATGCCAGGTTCGAGCTAACGATGCCAGAGAAAATATCCTTGACACGGACTGTACCAGCCTCAGTACCATCACTCTTCCACAGTTCGCGATCGCCATTGCTGTCGGAGGCAACAAAGTACAGCGTGCCGTTGACATTCGTCAGATATTCTGGGTAAGAGCTACCCATGCCAGAGAAAATATCCTTGACACGGACTGTACCAGCCTCAGTACCATCACTCTTCCACAGTTCAAAGCCAGCACCGTCATAAGCTCTGAAGTAAAGTGTACCGTTGATATTCGTCAGATATGCTGGGTTAGAGCCACCCGCACCAGTATTAATATCCTTAACGCGGACAGTACCAGCCTGAGTGCCATCACTTTTCCACAGTTCATTGTTCCCACTGCTGTCGGAGGCAACAAAATACAGCGTGCCGTTGACATTCGTCAGAGATGCTGGGCTAGAGCTACCCGTACCAGAGACAATATCCTTGACGCGGACAGTACCAGCCTCGGTGCCATCACTCTTCCACAGTTCAGTGCCTCCACTGCTGTCAGTAGCACTGAAGTACAATGTGCCATTGACATTCGTCAGATTTTGCGGGTCAGAGCCACTGATACCAGAGACAATATCCTTGACGCGGACAGTACCAGCCTCAGTGCCATCACTCTTCCACAGTTCAAAACCACCAGTGTTGTCAGAAGCTTTGAAGTACAGTGTGCCGTTGACATTCATCAGATTTTGCGGCTTAGAGGTCTGCGTACCAGAGACGATATCCTTAACACGGACAGTACCAGCCTCAGTACCATCACTCTTCCACAGTTCAGTGCCTCCACTGCTGTCAGTGGCACTGAAGTACAGCGTCCCATTGACATTTGTCAGATATTCTGGGTAAGAGCTAGCCGTACCAGTATAAATATCTTTGACACGGACTGTACCAGCCTCAGTACCATCACTCTTCCACAGTTCAGTGCCCCCACTGCTGTTAGTGGCACTGAAGTACAGCGTACCGTTGACATTCGTCAGATTTTGGGGAATTGAGGAAGCTCTATTGGTATTGATATCTTTGATGAGGATAATCGATGGTTCTTCTGCTGGCATAACCGTTTTTCCTTAAACTTCTAGATTCAGAATCACAAGGGAAATCAGGCGTTGGTAGACGCCCCAAGGACGATCGCTATTTTTCTTGCTATGTAAATATGCGATGCGATCGCTTAACTCCCAAGCTTCGCTTTTTTTTAAATTAAACAGCCTCGGCAAATATGTCTAATTTTATACTTGATTTAGATAAAGCTCATTTGGTTTAGTTAATATAAGCACTCCATATCAACCAATATCGACACGGATATGAACATAACCCGTTGGAAGGAATGAAAGAGAAATCTTGGTGATTGTCTCGATTCAACTTAGCCGAACCTCGTAAATTGGTGTTTGCGTAGCGTGTCCTAAAGGACAAGGTATTGATAAAGTTAATTATATTTTTGACTTTGCCTGAAAAATAAGTAAGTATTAACAGTGATATTCAAAGGCTATGAAAGTCGAAAATGAAACGTCCAAATCGCCTTGCTTGGATGGGAGCGATCGCACTCGCTGCGATCGTTTTACTTAGTTTGTTCGCGGCTCCCAATAATACTAAAATTAACGCTGGCTCTACCTATAACCGTAACTCTGATGGCTATGGTGCTTGGTACGCTTTTATGCAACAACAGGAAATTTCTATCAAGCGTTGGCAAAAGCCTTTTAGTGATATTCAGCCAGAGAACAACCCAGTTACCTTCCTACAAGTAGGCGGCTATCCCAGAGAAACGACACTGGATAGTCAAGAGCGGGAATGGGTAGAAAAAGGGAATACTTTGGTAATTTTGGGTGCAAAGGCACGGGTTACAGAAGCGGAGTTTAGCACTATGCAAAAATCTCCTGAAGGTGATATTAAAATTGATACACGTAGACGATATAAAAAAGCTAACTCCCAGCAAGTTAATTTAGGCGATCGCTTTGGTGCTGTTGTCTGGAAAGAAAATTACAAAAAAGGAAAGGTGATTTTTTCTACCACTCCTTATTTAGCTGCCAATGCCTATCAAGATTATTTAAGTAATTTCAAGTATTTAGCTAGTTTGGTTACTGAAAAAAGTAACACAGTCTTTGTCGATGAATACATCCACGGCTATAAAGATGCCGATATCAGGAAGAAAGAAAGCGAAGGAGATTTATCTAGCTTTTTTGCCAAAACTCCTTTACTTCCAATCTTGATACAAGTAGGTATCCTGCTATTAGTGCTAGTTTGGGCGCAGAATCGCCGCTTTGGTAAGCCAGTAGCTTTAGATACACCAGTTGTAGATAATAGCGAAGCATACATCCAAGCTTTAGCCGGGGTGTTGCAGAAAGCTGATACCACCGACTTTGTTGTTGAAATGGTGGGTAAACAAGAACAACTAGAACTCCAAAAAGTCTTGGGATTAGGGCAAGTACTATTAGAACGTCAAGCCTTGATCGATTTCTGGATGGAAAAAACAGGTGCAAGTGCAGCCGAACTAGATGCAGTTTTAAAGCTACAATCTCGCAAACAACCCATCAGTGAACGAGACCTGTTAAGCTGGTTGGGAAAATGGCGAAGCATTAGGGAAATTCGTAATTCGTAATTCGTAATTCGTAATTAATTTTTTGGAATTGTGCATAATATCTTTGTGCCTAAGTACTTCTAAGTCAATGATTTATAAACAAAAATATGAGTGAAACACATCCTATTTTAATTCGTCTTGGTCAAAGTCTTAGTCAAGTAATTGTCGGACAATCTAGCTTAATACAGCAACTCTTAGTAGCACTGCTAGCGGGTGGACACGTAATTTTAGAAGGAGTACCGGGAACTGGGAAAACTCTACTAGTAAAAGTGTTGGCGCAGTTAATTCAAGGAGATTTTCGCCGGATTCAATTAACACCAGATGTTTTACCTTCAGATATTACTGGTACTAATATTTTTGACTTGAATAGCCGCAATTTTACTTTGAAAAAAGGGCCAATATTTACTGAAGTATTGCTAGCAGACGAAATCAACCGTACTCCACCCAAGACACAAGCGGCGCTGCTAGAAGCAATGGAAGAGATGCAGGTAACACTGGATGGTGAAAGTTTGCCTTTACCAGATTTATTTTGGGTAATTGCAACCCAAAACCCCCTAGAATTTGAGGGTACTTATCCTTTACCAGAGGCCCAGTTAGACAGATTTTTATTTAAGCTGATGGTAGATTACCCCGACCAAGCTGCTGAAAAGCAAATGTTACTCAATCGTCAGGCGGGTTTTGCAGCACGACGTTTAGATATTAGCCGTTTGAAACCAATCGCAACAGTAGCCGACATTTTGCAAGCACGACAAGCAGTCAAAGAAGTTAAAGTATCAGAAGCGATCGTTGATTATTTGTTGGCGTTGGTGAGAACATCGCGTCAATATCCCGATTTAACTTTGGGTGCATCACCCCGCGCTACCGGTGCTTGGTTGCAGACATCTCAAGCATTAGCGTGGTTAGCGGGAAGGGATTTTGTAACGCCAGATCATGTAAAAGCAGTTGCATCACCGTTGCTACGTCATCGTCTCATATTGAAACCAGAAGCGATGCTGGATGGTTTACAAATGGATGCGGTAATTGCGTCGGTAATTAATCAAGTACCAGTTCCAAGGTAAAAAAATTAAACCTCTGACGTAAATCCCTCTTATCTCAATTTTGGGAGAAGGGGAGTTGTTTCACCAAGACATAGCGATCGCCATCACAACATTACTGATAAAATATCCAAGATGCGACAACTTTACCCAGCGATCGAGCCTTACTTAGAAAGTAGTTTACAAGTTTCCGACCTTCATACTATCCATTTTGAAGAGTCAGGAAACCCCCAAGGTCAACCCATCGTTTTGCTGCATGGGGGCCCTGGTGGTGGATGTCCAGCTTTTTATCGGCAATATTTCCACCCAGAAAAATGGCGGTTAGTCATGTTTGATCAGCGCGGTTGTGGTCAAAGTACGCCCCATGCCGAATTACGAGAAAACACCACTTGGGATTTAGTTAGTGATATCGAAAAACTACGCCAACATTTAGGTATAGAAAAGTGGGCGGTTTTCGGTGGTAGTTGGGGTAGCACTTTATCATTGGCTTACAGTCAAACCCATCCCTCTCGCTGCACAGGATTAATTCTGCGTGGGATCTTCATGCTGAGGCAAAAAGAGTTGCGCTGGTTTTACCAAGAGGGTGCTAGCTATATTTTTCCTGATGCTTGGGAAGAATATCTCAAACCAATTCCCATAGATGAACGTGACGATTTAATCGCAGCATATTACAAACGCTTGACCAATCCAGATTTAGAAATTCAATTAACAGCAGCGCGTGCTTGGTCAATTTGGGAAGCTAGTACTAGTAGACTTTTCTTCGATCCTGAACTCATGCAAAAGTTTGGTGAGAGTGAATTTGCTTCAGCTTTTGCTCGGATTGAATGCCATTACTTTATGAATAAGGGATTTTTGGAAACAGAAGATCAATTACTCTTAAATGTAGACCGCATCCGCCATATTCCGGCTGTAATTGTTCAGGGACGCTATGATGTAGTCTGCCCGATGATATCAGCTTGGGAATTACATCGAACTTGGCCAGAAGCGGAATTTATAGTGGTTCCTGATGCCGGACATTCGATGAGTGAACCAGGAATTGTTAGTGCTTTGATTGAGGCAACAGATAATATTTAATTCGCTTGAATATTTAGCCTGTGGGATGGGAGAGTTAGCTAAAGGAGTGGATGTAAGACCAAACTCACGACAATAAATCCTTAGCAGGATGCCAGGTAAATTCAAGCTGACATTCCCAATTATTTTTGTGGCAAAAGATGAGGAATTTTTATCATCTGTTATCACGACCATTCCCCCACTGGGGACCGCGAATGACAGTTCCACTGGGCACAGTGGTGTTCCAAATCAAATTCATGCCTCGGCAAATCAAGCCGTCATCGGTATGAGCGCCTCTGAAATCAGCTTCAGCGAGAATAGCATTTTCAAGACTTCCCATTTGAACTTCCCAGAAATGGCCAAACGTGGCATTCATCTCACTCAAAATGCTACCCCGCAAGTCGGCTTTCTCGAAGGAACTTTGCGTTACATTAGCAGCAAACAAATTAGCATCGCGGATAATTGCTCCTTCCAAACAACAACTTTCCAAGAAAATACCACCCAAATCGGCTCCAGTCAAATCGGCTCCAATTAGATAGACACTACGCAAATCAGCCCCTCGCAGGTTGATATCTCGCAAAACCACACCATCAAGATCGAGTCCACTATGTTTGGAGCGGCGAAATCCATAGAGTCCATAATCAGCCAATTTGATTCCAGCAAAGTTACGTTCCCCATCAGCATAGCGCTCCAGCAACTCCTCAGCAGTAATTTCCCAGACCATTATTTACCTCCCGCATTAATTAACATATATGTGCAAACAACAGATAAAGGTACTGCCCTGAGCTTCAATGGCATCACTCATACCTAAACTAAAGATGGTGTATACACAGCAATGCTAACCCTTGTAAATTTGGAAACTTACAATGTATATGATGCATCAGTGTAACTAGTTCACTACAAAAAAAGAAGATATGCGAATTCTAATTGTAAAAAGCAGTATAGCGCTTTGATTGAAGCAACAGATAATATTTAATTAGGTTGAATACTTAGCTTCGGGGGCGGGGATGTAAAATCAAACCCACGACAAGGCAATCTTTAGCAGGATGCGAAGGGATTTTGCAGTACCTACTTTGTTTGATGGTAATCTTGCAAACAGTATCGCGACAATCGATATTAAATTGGTCTTTGATCCACGAAACTAAATAAAATGAAGTTAAACTCAAAAGCTAATAAAACTAGCTTATGCAAGACTCTAAACAAGAAATAAATGCCAGAGCTTCTATAGATTTAGAACAGCGAAGAAATTGGTATTCTCCCGTAGCTGATATTTATTACAACGCTAGACCACAATATCCAAAGCAACTGATTAAGCGGTCTGTCGTTTTAGCCCAACTTGACTCAGATGCATCGATTCTTGAGGTCGGTTGTGGTCCAGGAAATGCGACGGTAGATTTTGCTCAATTTGGTTTTTCAATGACGTGTATTGAGCCAAACCAAGATTTTTGTCGTTTGGCACAACGCAACTGTGCAACCTATCCAAACGTTGCAATCCACAACACCTCATTTGAGGAGTGGGAACTGGAAGCAAAACAGTTTAATGCCGTTCTATCAGCTAATGCCTTTCACTGGATACCGTCAGAAATTCGGTATGCTAAGGCAGCGAAGGCATTACGCGACAACGGGTTTCTCATCTTACTATGGAATCTGAGACCTGAACTCAAATATGAAGTTTACCAAGCGATCGAGCAAGTGTATCAAGTTTATGCTCCCTCACTTGTCCGCTATGAAGGTGCAGAAACTCAAGCGGAAATTTTGAGAGGGTTTAAACAAGACATTCTAGACTCTGGTTATTTTAAGAAATTAGTGACTGAGCAAATCGCGTGTGAGGTGACGTACAGCATCGATGACTTCTTTAAGCTATTAAGTACCATGAGCAGACTGGAGCTAAAGGCAAAGGAGTTGCTATTTGCACAATTGCGGGAAAAGCTGAGGAACTTTGGAGATAGTGTAAACCTCTCATTTCTTTCTGCTGTTCATGTTGCCCAAAAAGATGGATAAGCTGTTGAATTCGTTATGTAATGATGCAGCAGAACAAGTCATTGGAGCGGACGTGCATAACCCTTGTAAATTTGGAAACTTATACTGTATATGAAGCATCAGTGTAAGTAGTTCACTACAAAAAAAGAAGATATGCGAATTTTAATTGTGGAAAGCAGTATGTTGTTGCTCCTAACTGCAATGACAACTGGCTGTGTCGGTTCTTCCTCTGTTACAAAACAGCCGCAAGCCTTGCCAGCAAGCACTGAACAGCCGACGAAAGAAGCTGTGTTGACTTCAACACCTACACCGACTGCAAAACCTATAGAGCATTCTACCCCTGAAGCCACTATTGCCACGAATCCGACGCGCTGTGAAACTAGGCAATTGTCAGTGCGCCGAATTTCCGAAGATGCTGGCGTTGGGAATGTTGCACTTACTTACGCCTTCACTAATAACGGCTCATCCCCTTGCACCCTCAACGGTTATCCGGGATTGGGACTACTGGATGCCAAAGACCAACCTTTGCAGGAAATTAAAATTATTCGCTCCAAGGATACTTACTTTTCGAGTAAGCAACCTCGACAACAAGTAACTCTAGCTCCTGGGAAACAAGCCTCATTTCAAATAGCTTACAACCACATTAGTTCCCCAGATCAAAATTGCCCAATGTCTAGTAAAATTCAAATCACACCTCCAAATGCTTACGAGCACTTTACCCTTACAGAACAAATCAAACCTTGTACGGGCAAAGTTAGAGTGACTCCAGTACGAGCCGTTAACACTCAACCCTAGTAAATTTCTGTAATTTACTCAAATACCCAGAAAAAGCATAAATTTAATCAAAGCCTCTGATAAGTTCAGGATTGTACTCATCAAAAAGGTTAAAAAATTTTATGGAAGGAATTGATGTTGCCGATCAAGATGGCAGAGTAGATTGGACGGCAGTAAAAAACTCTGGTAAAACCTTTGCGTTTGTCAAAGCCACAGAAGGAGTAAGCATTAAAGATTC
Source organism: Nostoc sp. DedSLP04 (assembly GCF_034530775.1). Taxonomy (NCBI): domain Bacteria; kingdom Bacillati; phylum Cyanobacteriota; class Cyanophyceae; order Nostocales; family Nostocaceae; genus Nostoc; species Nostoc sp. DedSLP04. The sequence continues at coordinate 8,370 of NZ_JAVRCL010000074.1, forward strand.
TGCTTTTGCTCATCACTGGCAAACCATGAAAGCTGTTGGTCTGATTCGGGGTGCTTATCATTTCTTTCACCCTCATACATCTGACCCGGTTCAGCAAGCAAAAGAATTCTTAAAAACGCTGGGCAAATTAGAAGCGGGAGACTTACCACCAGTTCTGGATGTAGAAGTAACTGACAAAGGAAGTAGCCAAGCTGTAATTAATGGAGCAAAGCAGTGGTTAGCAGAGGTGGAAAAAGCCCTTTTGCAACAAACAAAAAAACCAATCAAACCAATTATTTATACCTTCCCCAGTTTTTGGGAACAACTTGGGAATCCATCTGATTTTGCTAGTTATCCGTTATGGATTGCCCACTACGGAACTAGGAACCCAACTATTCCTGGTGCTTGGCAAGGACAATACTTAATCCATCAATATGAAGGTGATATATCTGGTGTAACTGGTGTTAGTGGTCGAGCCGATTTGAATAGATTTAATGGATTGCAGCTAGGAGATTCTGGGCTAAGAGTAAAACAATTACAACAGCAATTAAAAGATATTGGATTATATACTGATGCCATCGATGGGCGTTTTTCTGAGTCAGTTAAGAATGCAATTGTTAGTTTTCAAACATCTAAAAAATTGCAAGCTGATGGAATTGTCGGTATAAAAACTTGGATAGCTTTGCTATGGATTTAAGTAAGTAGGTGTGAATAAACAAAGGTTTGTGGTCAACGGCTCCAAACCTTTAATTAATTTTATATTGTATAATATACTTTAATTTATTGTGGTTGTTGCTTAACATCGTAATGAACAAAATTGAGATTCGACCTGGAAAAAACCTTTAAGGATTCGTTTGAGTGAATTAAACTTAACCCGCCTAATAGCTTTATTCACTTCTACCCACTGCCGTTTTCTTTTAGTTGCTTCTGGATAATCTTCACTCAGCATATCAACTGATAATAAATACATCTTGACGCAATAAATTTTGCCTTGTTTGCGGTACTTGTAAGTTCCCAGTTCATTTGCATCTATTTGCCCAATTATCCCTGCTTCTTCCCACGCCTCTTTGGCTGCGGAATCAGGTGGACTCATACCATTAGGAATATCTCCTTTTGGAATCACCCAGTGTTGAAAGTCACGAGTTGTAATTAGCAAGATTTCAACTTTACCATTGTTCACTCTGTAAGGAATTACCCCAGACTGTATAAACACTTTACTGGCTTTTCGACTCATGTAATTTCCATCCTGCACGTCCTAGCTTTTTTGTACAATGTTTACTTCAGAAATTCTAGAGCTGATACCGGATAAATTTTGGTTAATCTTAAGTTATGAAAAGGTTAAAAACAGATTTTTACTTATAAGAGTTAATTATCGGAATGGAATTCAGGAGTCAGGAGCCAATATTCAGAATGAATTTTGTGCAACTAGCGGATAGCGTAAGGGTAGCAAGCTATTTATTCAAAAAATTTCTAGCATCAGTGTTTGAGCGGGTGATGATGGTTTTAATGCCGCAGTTACACTATTATTAGACTAGTTTTATCTTGAGGAGTCTGACTTTTATTCGTCAGTTGTATCCATATATATAAAGTTATCGCGAATCTGGCAGCACTTTTGTTCAACTAACTGTAATAACTGTTCCCAAACTCTCGTTAGCTAATCTATCTACTGCACACACAGCATAAGTTCCGGCTTGTTGGACGGTAGCGAATGTTGTACCAGCAGATAAAATTCGTTGAATTGTCCAAGTATCGCCACTCAGCCGATAAAGTGTCCAGGAACGAACTGGCTGATTATCTCCAGGCTGCCAACTCAGTTTGCGGTTATTGACTTGTAGTCCAATGGGTGGAGATGGTGGTGTTGTATCCTGCCAAGGCAAAGTCGGTGGTAAGGCAGGTTTGTTATAAAGCAGACTTTGAAATTTATCAGCAATGCCCTGACTATTTTCTGTCAAAACACTGAGATTAAAGAAGATATTCCCCAGTGACAATCGTCCAGCTTGGCTACGACTAATTTTTACCTGCTTTTCAATCTCATCACTCTCGCGACTCTTGTTGCTTGGTTCTGTCAAATTGTTACCAGCATAAACGTGTCTTTGCTTTGTGTTTACCTGTGTCCACCACTGTAGCAACGCTGGATAACTTTGTTGTGGTTGGTCTGTGCGCCAGTAAAGTTGAGGAGCGATATAATCAATCCAGCCTTCTTCTAACCATTTTTTGGAGTCAGCATACAGCACGTTGTAAGCATCCAACCCAGTAATACCAGCGGGTTGTCCGGGGCGATAAATTCCAAAGGGACTAATACCAAATTTTACGTCGGGTTTGGCTGTTTTAATCCCTTGCCAGAGGCGCTGTACCATTTTGTTAACATTGTCTCGTCGCCAATCGTTAAGGCTGAGTGTGCCACCAGCTGCTTTATATGCAGCGTAGGTTTTATCATCGGGGAAAGCTTGTCCCTCAATGGGATATGGATAGAAATAATCATCTAAGTGAATGCCATCAACATCGTAGCGCTTCACTACATCAAGAATTACGTTATACGCTCTATCCTGAACTATTTTTAGTCCTGGGTCCATCCAGCGTTGTGTTTTCCACAAATAAACGCTTTCTGGATTGGTAGCTGCGATGTGGGGACGGACTGTTTTAGCTGGGTCGGTGGAAGTGCTAGCACGGTAGGGGTTAAACCAAGCATGGAGTTCAATATTGTGCTTGTGACATTCTGCGATCGCAAACGCTAAAGGATCGTAAAATGGTTCTGGTGCTTTCCCCTGAGTTCCTGTAATCCAAGCACTCCAAGGCTCTAATCGAGATTCATACAAAGCGTCTCCCTCCGGTCGCACCTGGAAAATCAGAGCATTGAAGTTTAGCGCTTGTAATTTAGTAATAATCTCCGTAAGTTCTGCTTTTTGTTGAGCAACACTAAGTCCCGGTTTGGAAGGCCAATCACCATTCCACACAGATACTACCCATGCTCCCCGGAATTCCCGGCTATGATTTACCCTAACGCTGCCGATAGGTGTGGGCGTTGGAGTTGGTATCGGAATTGGCGTTGGAGTTGGTATTGGAGTTGGAGTTGGAGTTGGAATTGGAGTTGGTGTTGGAGTTGGCGTTAATATTGGCGGCTGTACTAAGTAACTAGAAGCAATTTTTTCTGCCTGACCTAAATACACCAAGGCTTGATAAATAATCACTGCCACATCTGCACGAGTAGCAGCGAGATTAGGATTGAGTAATTTAATATTTGGGAAACTAACCACCAATCCAGCGCTGGTGGCAATAGCTACATGATTTCTACCATACTCAGGAATCTGTACAGAATCCTGATAAATCTGTGAGAGTTTTGAGAGCAGGTCAGGTTTAACCTTGGTAGCAATTTCTAAGCCTGCTACCAAAGAAACCAAGACTTCTACCCTAGTAATTCGGTTAGCGGAACGGAAAGTTTTATCAGGGAATCCGCTAATAAATGCTTTTTCGTAAGCTGTTTTGATGGCTGCTGCTGCCCAATAATTCGTGGGTACATCAACAAAGGAAACATACTGCCGCTTCTTGGAGACTGTCCCAAATGCGTTAGCGATAATAGCGGCAAATTCAGCACGGGTAAGTGAATTATCGGGGCGATAAGTGCCATTAGGCAACCCACTGACAATACCGCGTTGGGCTAAGGCTGTAATAAATGAGCGTGCCCAATGGTTTTGAATATCCGAGAATTGAGTAGCAATAGATACCATTGTTAATTGCAGCTAGCTGGCCTTGATTTTGATTTCCTTTGTTAATTTAGCAATTTTGTTGGCGTAGGCATAGCCAGCTGTAGGCATCGCTGCTGCAATGTCGTCTTGTAAACTTTGACTACTGTAAGTTAGGGAATGGGGCATTGGGCATTGGGCATTGGGGAGCCACTGCGGTCTTGGGGTCTCCCCAAGTGGAGCAAGTGGCGTCATTGGGAAAGAGGAGGCAGAAGTTCTTTAATTTTGAATTTTGAATTGATTTCTCCCCCACTCCCCACTCCTATCTACTAAGTAGGATTTGCAGCTTCATTAGTAGGATTTGAGGTAGAACGCGCATTCAACGCCAGCATCACGCGGGAAATGCCAGTGAAAATAATGCTGACACCAACTAGTGTACCCAGAAGCCAAGGTGCGTTGAAGGGCCACTGGAACCAAATCATTGCGCCTAAAACCAGCGTAATAATCCCATCACCGAGTACCCACGTCCAGTTTTCTTGTGGACGTAACCGGAATGCCAAAATTAACTCGAATGTACCTTCAGCCAGTAAAAAGCTACCAAGCAACAGAGTTAGTGTGAGTACACCTGTAAAAGGATAAACAAACAGCATAATACCTGTTGCAATATAAAGCCCGCTCAATAGAAGTTTCCAAATAAAACCTCCTTGGTGGCGGGTTTGAGTGGCATAAACTAGTTTTGTAAATCCGGCAAAAATCAAAATCGCTGCAATCCAAGTTTCGGCGAATAAGGTGGTGAAATTAGGTGCTGCGATCGCAATAACCCCTAAAATACTCAAAAGAACACCTGTTATCAGTGACCCATTCACATTTTTCTTAGTATCTCTAGAAAGATCGGTTGTCATAAAAATCACTTTCCTATTTTTAGACTAAACTCTACATTTAGATTAGGGAATTTTTAATTAACACAGTATGAACCCTAAGACAGACTCATCAGTATTAACTTCATTGCGATCGTGACTAAAATTTACGACTATTGAGATACTAAATCAATCATCAGATCGCAACTGCATTGTCTCTAAGTGACCTTTATAAGAGTTCTGCAAGACTGCTAAGGCGTTCATAAACAGAAATAAGACGATCTCCTTCAAGTTCAACAGAAGTATTTGGATAATTCTGAATGGCTCCAAGTAATGTCACTTCACCATTTTGTTGAATAGATGTACTTAAAGCGCTTCGCAACGCTTGCTGGTCTAATTGTCCTGCGGGAGGGTGAACTACCTCACCAATTTGGTTAACTAAAATTGGCCCTGCCCAACTAGCTAGTAAACTATTTAAAAAGGCAGCATCAGCTTTTATTGGGGCTTTCAATGCCTTACGAGCTACTGCGGGGTCTTGTTGCGCCGCCTGTAAATAAGCTCTTAATGTTGGGGTAGTCTTGCCAGTTTCTGTAAACTGAGTTAAGTCTTCAACAGATACTTGCCCTTGAAAAGTACCATACTTTAAAATAACTTGCTCGGCAGCATTAGCATTAGTAGTTGAGAATAGAACAATAGCGCCTACACCTAAAGCTGCTGTCTGAGTAAGTAACTTAGTAAATTTCTTATTATTTAATCGATTGAAAAGTTGCGAAATCTGCATTTTGTTAAACTTAAATAATGGTATGGAGCAGACATAAGCAGAAAATGCCTATGTCTTAGGGTTAAACTTTGTTATTAGGCGAAACTGCTTGAGGTAGTATTGATTTATCTTCGTCTAAAGTTGGTGCAGGTACGCCCAAATGCTTCCTTGTAGTTTCTTCAGCCAGCTTTCGGTCTTGTTCGTTCTCGAACTGGCTCTCATCTAACAAATGAGGATTTTTTGCTGCTTCGTCTCGGCTTGGTCGATAACCATTTTTCCACCTGTACTTCCAGTCCATAATTTAAAAGCCAGATATACTGCAATTTTATTTCCTAATTGTTTATAGTAGACGCTGAATAGAAAGTGATACTCCTGCTATGGGGTGAAGAAGCTCATTCAGAAGGTATAAATTTAACCTACTAGAGTAAGAATACTTGTCTGCGTAAATTTTAATACTTTAACAAGTATATAACAAGTCATCAGTGGCGATCGCAAATGTAATTAACGATTGTCACGAGATGCGATCGCATCTCCAATATCTTAATAAACTTTCACTATTAAAGCTTTGCTGCTTCTGCCTTGTGCAGGATGAGTATATTAGCTTTAAGCTTTAGAAAGTAGAATTTATTTGATTTTATAATTTTATTCAAAAACAGATATGATAAATATTATTTTAGATATTGCCAAAGCACAAAACAAAATAATTATGCTTAAAGAACAGATTACACAAGAGCTAGAAAAATTACCTGAACCTCTGTTACAGGAAATTTTAGATTTTGTTCAGTTCTTACAAGCCAAGTACCAAAAAGAAAAAACCTTAGAAATTACCATTATGAGTGAATCATCATTGCAAAAAGATTGGTTAAGACCAGAGGAAGATTCAGCGTGGCAGGATTTGTAAAAGGTGATGTTGTTATTGTTCCATTTCCATTTTCGGATTTAACTGATACAAAACGCAGACCTGCTTTAGTTATTGCTACTCTTCAGGGAGATGATCTGATTCTTTGCCAAATTACTAGCCAAGCTGTTGGCGATATTTATGCGATTCAACTAGATAATAGTGATTTTAGTTACGGTCGATTAAATCAGCTAAGTAATATTAGACCAAATCGAATTTTTACTGCTGACAAACAAATTGTTTTATATAAAGCAGGTCAAATAAAATTTTAAAAATTAACAGAGGTTATTAATAAAATTATTGAAATTATACAGTACTCAAACCCGTAGTTGTATCCAGTATTTAATTAAGTTGGACTGGTGTCAGATGATTCGATAATTGGTGGTTGCGTCACAGTTCTACATGGATTTGGCGCGTCTGATTGTAAAACAACGCCAAAACGGTTGACTTGGGAGGAGTTTAGCAATACTGTTGCTGGCAAAGGTTTTGAATTTGGGGGAACTGAGGTAGTTACAGCTGGGTTATTAGGATTAGCTGAAGTTTGGGTACTTTTATTGGCACAAACTCGCATAGACACCAAAAAACTGCCAGAAGCAGGATTTGGATTTAATTTTTTCTCAATAACTTCTAAAAAAGCCCCACGGGGGAGTGATTGGTTGTTTCCCAAGGATATGTCATTATTGGTTTTAATTACCCAACCAGGAGAAAGATTAGCTAGCGATCGCGGCGTAGGTGTCGCTTCGATGATAGGATTTTGAGTTTGTAAGGGATTGGAAAAAATTGGAAAGGTTCCTCGCAGTTGCCTGACGAACAATCCTAAAAAACCTGCTGCCACCACAAATATTAATGAAACTATCCAATATAAGGGTAATTTAGGAGTTTTGACTGGCTTAGTTTCTGGAATTACCTGAGTTACTCGCCTTGATAAAAACTGAGTCGGGAATTCATCTGCTTTTACCTCTTCCAAAAACGTATCGGCATCTATATTAATTGAATATGATTGGGCTACTGATGGTTCATAAGTATTTGACTGCTGAATTTGAGGCTGATTTGTGTTTTTTTGTCGAACAACTTTTTGTTCAATTCGCGCTACTTCTTCATCCCTAATTTCCAAAATGTGCTGATATCGCCTTAACTCTTCACGAATCTCTTCCGTGAATGGGTACTGATGCTCAATTGCTTGAGTTATTACTTGTTCATACTGCTGCAATTTTTGTTGATATGCCTCTCTCTCTGTTGTAATTCGGGCTGTAATTGGGTGAATATCTTCAGCTTTTAGACCTAAGAGTTGCTGCTGTTGCCACAGTTGGTTATGCTTTGCTTCGCTCAAAGGATATTCTTGCTGCACTGCTATTGTAAATGCCTGCTCAAACTGCTGTAACTTTTGTCGATATGCCTCCACCTCTGCTGTAAGGCTGTTTTCAATTGCAGCTACATCCTCATTCTTAAGTTGCCATTCCTGCTGCATCTGTTGCAATTGATGGCGAGTAAGTTGACTTAGGGGATACTCTTGTCGCATTGCTTTAGCTAACAACTGTCTGTAGTGTTGAAGGTGTCGCTTATATGCTTCAATTCTTGCTTTAACCTGCGCCTCAATTGGCATTGTATCCTCATTCCTCAGCCCCAAAATTTGCTGAAGATTCTGTCTTAGTGCATTAAGATCATCTTCACTTAGGGCTACTGTCTGCTGAAGTGCTTCAGTAAAGTCTCGCTCATATTGCTGTAACTTTTGTCTAAATTCCTGACGAGCAACTGCTAACATCTCATCTTCAATTGCAGTTGCTTCTATTTCTGATATTCCTAAGCGATTTCTGAGTGCATCTAAAATCTTGCGACCCACAAAAGTAACATCTCCACGATTACTGTATCGCGCCACTTCTTTGCGATACTTCTGTTTAGGATCACCTTGCGGAACTTTTGTAAGTCGAATCTTAAAGCCCTCTCTACTTGTGTAGATTTCTGGCCTCATCGTCGGCTGTATTTCTCTAACCTTCCTACTGGCATAATCATGCAACTCGTCGATTGAGACAACGCCATCTTCATCTATATCTGCCGCCCCAGTTGTGATTCCTTCAATCAAATAACGGGTATAAATTGAGAGGTCTGATCCCTGTTGTTCAAAAGAATATTGAGTTGAACTGGATGAAGTGAGAACAGCTCGCCCTTCTCCTCCTAATTGCTCACGGATATTTACAGCACCGTCGTCTTTGGCTGATAAACCCTCAGCAAAAGCACCACTAAAGCAACTGTCGAGAATCACCACTTGCCGTTTAGAACGGCTGCGGCTCATGCTTTCATGGACAACACTGGCTGCTACTGCTGATGAGCGAATTAAATCTCCTCTTGGAGTTTTGCGTGTAGTGCGCGTTGCTAAAAAAAGTCTACCAGTGTCATCTTTAATCCCATGACCAGAGAAAAAGAGAACTAACAGATCATCTTTTTGACGATGGACAAATAGATTTTCTATAGCTTCTTCCATATCTTGGCGCTGGGGGTTTTTTAGCACCACAATATCTGTCTCAGTAAAGTCGCCCATTTCTGGGTGTAACAGCACTTGCTGCATCGCTTCAACATCTTTTACAGCACTAGGTAGCGGGTTTAACCCAGGCTCATATTCACTCACCCCAATCAGCAATGCTACTTTTGCCATTTGAAATACTCTACCCTGCTACGAATTTCTGTGCTGCCTCTATTGCTGCTTCTAACTCTTGCCGACTGCTGGCTTTGACTTTCAGTTTCTTGCCATTAGCCTCTATTTCTAGTTCAATGGTTTTGCTGCCAAGGCGATCGCCTAAAAATCCCATCAATGCTTTAATATTCTTGGCATTCACCTGGGCTGTTAGCCAACCCACAGCTAGCCCTGTAAGTGACTTACTGTCTGCTGGTGCTTTTGCTTCACGGAAAAGACTAGCATCTTCCACTTCATCCAGTTCCAGCATCTGTTGCAATAGTTTCTGCGTTTCGTCTTGCAGTTCATCGTCATCTAAATCAGGCTCTTGCAAGGCGATGGTAATCTGGACATTGGATGTACTCGCCATTCTTACACCTCTAATTGTGGTTAATGCTTAAATTATCATAAGTATCTTATACAATCCAACTAGTAATAATTCCGGTCTAGATTGTCATAAATATAAATTTTGACAAGATGTATAGCGTGCTATGAAGAGGAAGAGTACTGTCAAGTAAAAATATATACTATTAGTGACTAGAGCAAGCTAGGCTTGATTTTGATTTACTTGGTTTATTTAGCCATATGAGAGCGATCGCTATTGCTATGTCATATTATAAAATTTTACAGTTGCAGAATATCTAAGCGTCGGCTTTGTACCCTTGTCTACAGAACGCGAAGGGCGAACGGGAAGCAAGCTATGTACAGCCGTGATTTTTAATCTTCAGGTATATTTACTGGTTGCTTTATCAAAAAGCCTAATTGCTTTATCAAAATACTAAAATACTTTCTCAAAATACTGAAATGCTTTCTCAAAAGGCTTAAATGCTTTCTCAAAACACTTGAATGCTTTCTCATTTCGGTATTTTCAGCAAGCAAAAGGCTTAAATGCTTTCTCAAAAGGCTTAAATGCTTTCTCATTTTGGTATTTTCCGCAAGCAAAAGGCTTAAATGCTTTCTCATTTTGGTATTTTCCGCAAGCAAAAGGCTTAAATGCTTTCTCATTTTGGTATTTTCCGCAAGCAAAAGGCTTAAATGCTTTCTCAAACACCAGTTTAGTTACTCATTTCAGTGTTTTCCACAAGCCAAAGGGCATTTGACTTTTTCAAACGGATCTATGCCTTGTTTCCTATTCCTTACCCATGCAAGTAAATTCTCCGAATCAAACCGGATTCCTATATGTCTGCTAATTTATGACTCGATCGCCTAAAGTTACAGAGGCACTTTGAATTTAGTGCAAAATTTATCAAATTTATGTCTAAAGAAATAAGTACACAACTAACCTGACTATACCTAAAAATTGTCTATGCATAGAATAGTCACTCTCAACAAATATCTCTATAGATATAACTAAAAAAGCTACTTTTATTATAATTACACCTTTAGGCTCACGCAATTTAAACTAAAAAGGTTAATACTAAAAAATAACATTATCAAAATTAAATCTGGTTGCAATTAAAAATTGCAGCCTAGACAACTAATAGATAAATAAAGAAAAAAGTACAAACAATGGCAACTTCTACTGACCGCAAGCAACAGATTCAAAAACTGCGTGAACTCATCAAAGATATTGATTATGGTATGTTTACTACAGTCGATGATGATGGCAGCTTGCATAGTTACCCCATGTCAAAGAGTGGTGAGATTAACTCTGATAGCATACTCTGGTTCTTTACTTATTCTGATTCCCATAAGGTGACTGAAATTGAACACCACGAGCAAGTCAATATTAGTTTCTCTTCACCCGAACAGCAGCGATACGTTTCGATCTCAGGTACAGCACAACTTGTAAAAGAGCGCAACAAAATGCGAGAGCTATGGAAGCCGGAACTTCAAACCTGGTTTCCTAAAGGACTAGACGAACCTGGTATTGCTTTGCTGAAGGTAAATATTAACCAGGTTAATTATTGGGATAGTGTATCGAGTTTCAAGCCCCAAACAATTAGTTTTTTGACAACATCACGTCTTTAATTAATAGTTCGTAATTCGTAATTCGTAATTCGTAATTCGTAGTTAAGAATTCAATGACGAATTATTTAAGACTTGTAATTATTGGACGAAATTGTGGCAATTGTTGGGGGTATTGAGTAACTGAAAGCACTGCCTAAAAATTCAGCGATCGCCTGCCTGCGGCCGGCTTTTAACTAATGCAAGCGGTGTGCGTGCGATCGCTGTCACCAATATGCTGCTGATGAAGGTTTTAAACTCTTCAAAACTTCTAAAGTTTGATACTGATGAAGGCAGAAGCAAACATGGTTTTCCACCTTAAAGCAAAGGACAACTATGAGACTGGGGAAATAAAATTTATGCCTTACAAACAAATTACAGACTTACCAGATGCAGTCAAAGAAAACTTACCCAAACACGCCCAAGAAATTTTCCGGGCTGCATTTAACAGCGCTCAAGAACAATATGGTGGAGAAGAACGTGCCTTTCGAGTCGCTTGGAGTGCGGTAAAACGCGATTACGAAAAAGGCGATGATGGGCATTGGCACAAAAAACCAGAATAGAATTCAATACGGTTCGATAAGGTTTTCTTACAGCCAATGCTTGGGATAAGTCCTCTCTTGTGCCAGATTATTAAAAACCACAGCACAAAGCACCAAAATAATAGAACCTTGTAAAGCAGGTGTTAATAGAAATTGCCAAGGAGCTTTTGTCATCATCACAACTAAGGCAACTGCTCCTGAAGGTGGGTGTAGAGTTCCAGTCAGCTGCATCATCCCAATGGCAGTAGCAACAGCCATTCCCATTGTCCAAGGTGATGAACCGAAAAGATGTAAAATAATTAGGCTGACTAAGGCAGCTACGAGATTACCACCAATCACATTACGGGGTTGAGCCAAAGGACTGTCTGGTACGCCAAATATCAATACACTGGTAGCACCAAACGGAGCCATAAGCAGAGGAGAATGTGTTTTCGCAGACAGGTAAGCCGTTGCTGCGATTGCTAAGAAACTACCAAGCCAACTCCAAAAAATATGTTTGTGATGAGGTTTATCTATAGGACAGGTTAGAGGACATGACCGCCAGGTTCCACTTATCTTAAACCAGTAATTATTCAATTTCAAGTGAAGATTTTTGTAATTAAATAATCTTAAATAAGCAGAATTAGTTCGCTTTTTTGGGAAATTTCCTTTCATAAACTCCACAATAATAAATAAGCATCAACTTAGAAAATATCAGTGGTGAAATTATACTGTAGCTAGTTATCAATACCGAAATAAACAAACACATCTATCTCAAGTTTGTTAGCAAAAATAGTATCTTAAATCGGTTTATACATTAAAGATAACAATGCACACAGTAGTACTTTCCAGATTGTAAATAAGGCATCGACTAGATTATTTATTCAAGACATTAAGAGCAACATTTACATAGACCTATTAACGCTAAATTAACAAGTCCAATAGAATATTGCTTAATGTCATGATTTTATAACATTCTACCATTAAAGGATCTTGGAAATTTTTTAATAAAGCGTATATTACGTAGAAAAAAAACTATTCCACCTATAATAATTACTTATGATTTGCCTGAATTTGTTCCATCTAAACCTCCAAGGTACTCCAATTGGCGGTGATAGGGGATAGGAGGGCTGCCAATCGTGGGGTTCAATGCTCCCGATTGGCAGATCCCGCTAAGAGTACTTGCAATTAGCGGTGAGAGTTGTCACATTAAAGATATTGTTACTAACTTCAAGGTGCTAGCAGATTTGCTAATAATAGTTTTAGAGCTAATTATTTAACGTGAGTTCGACAAGCCCTTTTTTGACCTCTCCCCCAACCCCTACGGTGTACACACAACTCAAATTACCCCCCTTAATCCCCCCTTATAAAGCAGGGCTGTTTCATTCCATTTCAAACAGGATTTGTCAAGATGGTTAGCGAGAAAATTGTAAGTAAGGGTGACGATGAGATGAACATTTAAGCACTTAAATATCAGTAAAATAGTTCATTTTCTCGGCACATTGGTAACAAAATAACTAATTTTTCATTGCTAGAACCCTTGATTTTTAAAGCTCTTTGGGGAATGAAACAGCCCTGCCTTATAAAGGGGGGAAACCGGAAATTTTGTTCCCTCCCCAATACATACGGGGAGGGTTAGGGTGGGGTAAAACCGAGATTTATCAACTACTTGAGACTTGTGTATACATCGTAGCCCTGTGGGAGAGGGAGGTTGTCCGGGAGAGATTCATCGAACTCACGTTTATTTAAAAGGTTGATTGCAGTCTTTGCTCAAACCAGTCCCTCAGATGTAATAACAACTCGCCTGACGTTAGATGCAATACGGTTCGGTTAAAGGGGAAAGGGTAAAGGGGAAAGGGGAATAAAAAACCGTTTAAACGCAGAGTGTTTTGGAAGCAATGTTGTATTTAGGAAGTATCAGATGTCACACAAACAATTGATTTATTGCTGGCAAAAATGGTTACTTCCCATCTTGATGCCTGCCATTGTGCAAATAGTGGTTCTAACATTAGGGGTGTTGAGCATTTTGGGAAGCACTGCTCCGATGAGTCATGCTCAAGCTGTTTTTAGCAGTAGTCACATCCAGGAGCAACAGACACCATCAAAATCAACAGTGCTAAATGCCACTGTATATCGCAGTCCCGATTGTAACTGTTGTGGCGGGTGGATTGAACACTTAAAGACACAGGGTTTTAAAATCACAGATTTTTCTACACCTGACATCGAAACAGTCAAACAAAATTACAACGTGCCGGATAACTTGTCATCTTGCCACACGGCAATTGTTAATGGATATGTTATTGAAGGACACGTCCCAGCAGACGACATCAAACGTCTGCTTCAAGAAAAGCCAAATGTTGTTGGTTTATCTGTTCCGCAAATGCCTGTAGGCACTCCTGGGATGGAAATGGGGAATCGAAAAGACCCGTTTTCTGTGGTTTCTTTCGATCGCAAGAACTCAGTTGCAGTATTCAATAAGTATCCTGGTGAGTCCTGAGTGAATTAAAACGGTCTTTTAACTCGGAACTCAGCACTCTTTATTTAGAACCAGTTTTGATCGACTGCGACAAATGACTTAACCATCTCCTCAACCAGAAAGTAGATGGTGCGCTTGCAATATTTTGAGACAGAAACTCAATGGCATGGTTACAATCTTGCAGGCTGGCATCAAGTCCCATTGCGCGATAAATTTCACGAGCATTACAAAAGGCATCCATCGCTTCTGATTCTCGATTGATTTTTTCTAACACCAAACCCAAATTAAACCAGGCATTTGCTTCTTCATTTGGGTCATTAAGATCGCTTCCGATCTTTAATGAATGCTGATACAACTCCAACGCCCTTTGGTACTTTCCTAAAGCCTTATAAGCACTGCCCAATCCACTCAAAGCCATGCCTTCAGCATTGCGATCGCTGATGAATTTCGCCAGCCCTAACCATTGTTGGTAAAATTCAATTGCTAGTTGGTAAGATCCCAACGATTCATAAATGTTGCCCAAACTTCCCAGGCAAATACATTCCCCAGTCCAATCGCCTATTTTCTTGGTTATACTCAACCATTGTTGGTAAAAATCTATCGCTTGCTCGTACTTACCCAGGTATTCATAAGTATTACCCAAGCTTCCCAAGCAAATGCCTTCCCCAGTGCGATCGCCTATTTTCCTGGTTATACTCAACCATTGGTGATAAAATTCAATCGCTCGCTGATATTTTCCCAGTGATTGGTAAGCGTTACCCAACCCAGATAAAGATTTGGCTTCTTCTGAGCGATCGCCTATTTCTTTAGCTATATCTAACCACTGTTGATAAAACTCAATTGCTAGGTGGTACTCGCCTAGCGACTGGTAAGCATTGCCCAAACTTGCCAAAGAAATGACTTCCCGATTGCGATCGCCTGTTTGTCTGGCTTTTTCTAAGCACCGCTCTTCATACTCAATGGACTCAATATTATTTAGTCCCCCGGATCTTATTACTTCTGTCATTCTCTATAGAAATTTTTGATCGATAAGCTGTTGATTATACAATTTTCTGTGGCTTTAGCACAGGATAAGTGCAACTTATGTCAAAATTGAGAAATTATTTTTCAATATCAAGCTTTCTTATATACTTTTCATACACAGCGATCGCCATGTATAAAAAGCTTTTATTTATCCTTAGTAACAAGCATACAAATATACCATACTGAAAAACTTAGCTTTCTCAAAAGATATAATAAAAACCAAATTAATCAGCAGCAGCATAATCTGGCAATACGTTGAGTTCTAAATTAACAGCACTTAAATAATTTTGATCGTTTAAAACTTGTGATGGTAATTTATTTGCATTCACAGCAGCTTTAACCAAATCTTTCGCAAGAATATTTCTATTCAAAGTTTTAAGTACTAGCGCTTCTCCGCTAGGAATACCGTGTTGTTGCAGACCTCCTTGATAAGCAAAATTAACTAGATTTAAAGGCTGGAGGTAATTAGCAGAAGTCGAGTTTGTGGATAAATTATTAGAGTTAACAGCTATTGTTTCACTGTTGTTAGTAGTAGCTGTTTGAGCGCCAGCAATTCCAGGTACAAGAGTAAGAGAAGCAAAAATCAGTGCAGAATTTATTAAGGTAGCAAGTTTCATAAGTTATATTTAGGTAAAATGCGATCGGTGTTTC
This sequence comes from Nostoc sp. DedSLP04, assembly GCF_034530775.1. NCBI lineage: Bacteria > Bacillati > Cyanobacteriota > Cyanophyceae > Nostocales > Nostocaceae > Nostoc > Nostoc sp. DedSLP04. The sequence continues at coordinate 23,830 of NZ_JAVRCL010000074.1, forward strand.
TTAGTAATAGAGTCCTCTTTATTATTAATCTCAACTTCCTTCAGTCAGGTCATCTGATCGGTTGATATATGACTCACCCAAAAGGGTGAGCTAATTGGGTGATACAAACAGCAATAGAGACTCAACTGAGTCTAGACACAACAAGGATGGTTGAAATTTTCAAGTACTTAACTGAGGCGAGTTGAACATTTATGCAATTTTTTAGGTGACTCAAATACGCTCATTCACCTAAGCCTAATCACAAGTATTTCCCCAAATGTCAGAGAAAAACACTGCGTGCTGCTTTGCTAAAGCGTCTCTACATACCTAAAATTCTCTCTTAGAAGAAAAAACTTGACACTTAAGCGATTTTTTAGTATAAATGTACTATAAAAGCGCTTGATATTGCATAAAACTTTACCACTCCCGACTACGCCAATAGGAGAGTAGAAAATAAATGAAGCTATCTAAGGTAGACTTGAGCAGTTTAGTAGCGATCGCTCATTCTGATGGATATTTGCAGTTGTTGCTCGACCGAGGCAACGAACTAGAGTTTTTGGAAATTCCGGCACCGATACAAGCTTACGAAGGATTGCAAGAACTCAATGAGGTTATAGCTGAAACTACTGCCCTACCCTTTGAAGAAGAACCAATTGCTATGTTACCAGTTAGCTCATCAATGGCGGCGGCTGTAGGCTACGATCCTGACGAACAGATTTTGCAAGTTGAGTTTCAAAGTGGAGCGGTTTATCAGTACTTAGGCGTAGATGAGGATACTTGGGAAGATTTACATTCCTCGGACTCAATTGGCAGCTTTTTCAATCAAGAGATTAAAGGTAGATATGATTGCGATCGTCTAGATTGTGCAGATTAATGACTAATAACTGCATGTAGGGTTTTTAATAATTCTTGCGTTGTATAAGAAACTTCTTGGCATAAGTCGGGAAAAGGGGAAGGTGGGGTTCCCTCTGGGGATAAGGGGCGTAGGGTGGTTTTATACAAACAGAGAAAAACTAAAGCTGGGTTTCAAAGCCTCTCCCCCACGGGGGGAGAGGAATGGAAGTGAGGGAAAAAGCCTGGACACAAAACGAGAAATCAAAACTTATGTATTTTTCTTTTTTCGTATGAAACCACCTTGCCCTCTGGGGATAAGGGGCGGGGGAAAGGGACTGATGTTTTTTATCCCTTACCATGAGTCCCTTTAACCTTTACCCAATCTCCACCTAACAATTTTGGGTTGGCAGACCACTAGTAATGCTTTCTTCAGAGACAATAGAAAAAACCCATATAATATCAACGCAGTTATGACAACTACACTTACCTCTGCTGTTAAACCAAGAGCCGAAGATAGTTTTGCCATTACCTTTGCACCATTATCTCTGGAAGAAATCTATGCCAAATCCGACGATCCAGCCAATGGTGCTGTGGTTGTGATGAGTGGTATGGTTCGCAATCAAACCGATGGTAAACCTGTGATTGCTCTAGAGTATCAAGCTTATGAACCGATGGCGTTGCGGATATTTTATCAAATTGCTACTGATATTCGCTTATCTATGTCTGATGTGAATCGAGTCGCGATTTATCATCGTGTTGGACGTTTGCAAGTTGGGGAAATCAGCGTTTTAGTAGCTGTGGGTTCTCCTCATCGGAGTGAGGCGTTTGAAGCTTGCCAATATGCTATTGATACGCTCAAACACAATGCCCCTATATGGAAGAAAGAACATTGGCAAGATGGTTCTAGCACCTGGGTAAGTATTGGTGCGTGTGAAACATCAGGAGAAAATTGTTGATTTGACTCCTGATTCAGAAATCAGAATGGGCTACGCCCCGCTGCGCTAACAGGAGTCAGATTGACAAAATCTTGACAAGCATAGGTAAAATGCTATCCTCTTTTTCCAAATGTATTGAACTCATCGACACCACTCGCCAGAAACTTGAAAAGCGTCATAACTTCTCTACGAGACGCTGCGCGAACGTTGAATGGTGTCGATTGTTTTCACAGTAAGGGTTTCTAGCTAGAAAATCGATTGCTTATTGAGAATTACTTACTGGTTGTTGAAAATTTGAAAAGTGGTGTCGATTTTGTTGCTGTGCAAAAGTACTCTTAACAAACTCTGCAATCTCTATACGATTCCCACCGGGATCTCGGAGAAAAAACCGCACGCATCCTGGAAGTGGTCGTTGATCGGGAATAATTTCTATTCCATGCTCTTTTAGGTGTTCTTCAAAGGCGTTCAAGTTATCGACTTGGAAACAAAAATGCCGTCTAGATGCTTGGTTATTGGCGTTTTTCTCACTACTTACGTGCAGTTCAATGTCTCCCAACTTGTACCACGCTCCTGAATCATTTTTCATGACATCAGGTCTGACAATTTCAGTCAGTCCCAAAACTTTGCTGTAGAAAGATAGCATTGCTTCCTCCACTTCAAGAGGATAGGTTACTTGAATATGATGAACTGCATTAAGCTTCATAAATTTTTCTCCTAATTTGGGTTAAAGTTGGTAGCGCTACAATCACCTTTTGCTGTAATACTGGCGTATTTTTAAAGTTTTTTTGTTCAAACTCACCAAACATCTATATAACAAGCTTTCCCATACTGATGCGTTCTTCAATGAGATAGCCAAGTTTTCTATAAAACTCAACTACTTCTGCGTTGGAGACACGAACTTGGAGATTGATTTTGAGGCATCCCATCGCTATCAATACTCTCTCTGCGTGCTGCACTAGCTTGCTACCAATACCCTGTCGTTGATACTGAGGACTGACCGCAACTGTGTATAGCCAACCGCGATGCCCGTCATATCCTGCCATGATAGTCCCTACAATCACAGAGTTAATCTCAGTAACGAAAAACAACTCAGGTTGTACAGCAAGCTTCTGACTGATTACCAATTTTGGGCTGCTGTGCGACGGATTATTAGGAAACACCTCATGCCACAAAGCACTGACTAATTCAGCATCAGATTCTTGGTATGGTCTTATATTCATCTACATCTCTAAATCAAAGCACTTGCCTTTGCACATTCTTTGTGAAATACTACTCTTAAACTACGATAAATCGATATATTTTAAGTAGTATTATACAAAAATTACCATAAAACATCGCGTCCTGAAAGCAATTACAGGCTAATCCCTAAGATGACAAACACAGAAATTCGCACTGCTCAAGTTAAAGTCCCTAACGGAGATTTGCAAATTGATGCTTACTTAGCTGAACCAGCACAAAAGGGAACCTTCCCAGCCGTTATTGTGATTCAGGAAATTTTTGGGGTTAATATTCACATTCGGGAAGTTGCTGAGAAATTTGCCAAAGAGGGGTATGTAGCGATCGCACCGACTTTATTTCAACGCACCGCTCCCGGTTTTGAGGGTGGATATACTCCTGAAGATGTCCAGCAAGGGAGGGGTTATAAGGAGCAGACAACAGCAGAGGAAATATTGAGTGATATTAAGGCTGCGATCGCTTACTTAAGAACTCTACCAAATGTACAAGGAGATGCGATCGGCTCTATTGGTTTCTGTTTTGGTGGTCACGTCGTTTATCTAGCTGCCACCTTACCAGATATTAAAGTTACAGCTTCCTTCTATGGTGGCGGTATTCCCAACTCAACTCCCGGCGGTGGAGAACCAACCATCACCCGCACTCCAGAGATTAAAGGCCCCATTTACGCCTTCTTTGGTCTTGACGATCAGGGAATTCCCTTAGAACATACAGAACAGATTGAGGCTGAATTGAAGAAAAATCAGATTACTCATGCTATCTTCCGTTATCCCGGTGCAGGGCATGGCTTCTTTTGCAATCATCGGGCCAGCTACAATGCCGAAGCTGCTGCTGATGCTTGGAAAAATGTTCAAGAACTATTCCAAAAGAACCTTCAGCTTCAAAAAGTCTAAATTTTTAGGTTAGGAGCAATACAACACTAGAGGCGCACATCTGTGTGCCTCTACAACTGAACATAGGCAAAATAAGTCAAAAGCAAATTAAAAAACAAAGTATCACGTCCATGATTTCCGCCTTCAAACAACCACAAGTTAAGATTTTCCAAGGTTTTTCACTATTCCTTTTACCTGGATTATTAGCAATCTCAACAACCTTAATCAGTTGCTCAGTCCAAACCCCAAATTCAGCAAATCAAACCATTGGCTTGAAAACCAAAGTTGTCCGAATGGGGTATCAAAGTTTTGGGGATATTTTCAGACTTAAAGGATTGATCGAGAAACGTCTCAAGCCTTTAGGTATTTCCGTGGAATGGGCGCAATTTGCCGCCGGGCCACAACTGATGGAAGCGATGAATGTGGGCAGGGTTGATATTGGCTCTGTAGGCGAGACTCCCCCGATATTTGCCCAAGCGGCTGGCACATCTTTAGTTTATATTGCTAGTAATAAACCCAGTACCGGGAAAGGAAGCGGAATTATCGTTCAAAAGAATTCACCGATTCGGACTTTAGCCGATCTCAAAGGTAAAAAAGTAGTTTTTCAAAAGGGTTCTGCTTCCCATTACTTATTAATAAAAGCTTTGGAAGAGGCTGGTTTAAAATATACTGATATTCAAGCTCTTAGCCTCCCTCCTTCAGAAGCCCGTGATGCTTTTATTCAAGGAAAAATTGATGCCTGGGTAACTTGGGACCCTTATTTAGCCGTGGCCCAAAAAAAGGCCAATGCTCGTGTTTTGAGAGATGCTAGTGGCATTTCTACTCAGGGCGGATATTACATGGCAGCGCGAAAATTTGCCACAGAAAACCCGAAATTAGTGCGATTAGTTCTTGAGGAGATAGATAACACAGGTCAATGGGCTGAAAAAAACCGAGCAGAAGTTGTAAAACTGACTATTCCTCACCTCAAAATTGATGAAGATATTTTAACAACAATGGTTGGAAGGCGAACTTACGGTATAAGACCAATTACGCCTGAAATTATGGACAAACAACAGAAGATTGCAGATTTGTTTGCCAAAGAAAAAGTGATACCTAAGCCAATTAATATTAAAGAAGCGATGCTGACTAGCGAACAATATGCAGCCATCACACCGGAAACCATTAGTCAGAAATAGCGCCAGGAGATAAGAAAATGGAAGTTTTTTGGTATTTGCCGACCCAGGGAGACGAGCGTTATTTAGGTACTACAATCGGCAGGCGACCAGCCACTTATCCCTATATGCAGCAAATCGCCCAAGCTGTTGATAAATTGGGCTATGGCGGGATGTTGATTGGTACCGGACAAAAACAAGATACTTGGATTGTCGCTACTTCATTAATTTCAGTTACGGAACGCTTGCGGTTTCTTGTAGCATTTCGTCCGGCAATTATGTCGCCTTCTTTAGCAGTTAGAATGGCTGCGACTTTTGACCAGATTTCTAATGGTCGAATTATTCTGAATGTTGTTACTGGCGGCGACACAAAAGAACTTGCAAAAGATGGGATTTTCTTAGATCACGATCAGCGTTATGAACTTACAGATGAGTTTTTGACAATTTGGCGATCGCTGATGCAAGGTGAAGAACTAACCTATAGTGGTCGCCATTTGCAAGTTCAAGGCGCAAAACTCCAATTTCCTCCCGTACAAAAGCCTTATCCCACCTTATATTTTGGCGGTTCTTCAGATGCGGCGCTCCAAGTTGCAGCAAAACATATTGATGTATATTTAACTTGGGGTGAACCACCAGATCGAGTTGCCGAAAAGATTACAAAAGTACGGCGATTAGCAGCAGAACAAGGTAGAACAGTCCGCTTTGGGATTCGGATGCACGTCATAGTCAGGGAAACTACGCAAAAAGCTTGGGATGCGGCTAATGAACTGATTCAGTATGTCGATGATGAAACCATAGCAGCCGCACATCGGCGGTTTGCTGAGTCGGAATCAGAAGGACAACGCCGTATGGCCCAACTGCATAAAGGTAATCGCAAAAACCTAGAAATTAGCCCCAACTTATGGGCAGGTGTTGGCTTAGTGCGTGGAGGTGCTGGGACTGCCTTGGTAGGAGATCCAGACACAGTTGCAGCGCGAATGCTAGAATATGCCGATTTAGGAATTGATACCTTTGTTTTCTCAGGGTATCCCCATCTCGAAGAAGCTTATCGAGTTGCAGAATTATTATTTCCCAGGTTGCCGTTACAAACTCCAGCGATCGCATTACCGCAGCAGGTTGCAAGTACATTCAGTGAATTTGTTACCAAAACAGATTTACTCAAACCCCAGCCAGTGTAAGCAATTCAAAATCCAAAAACTAACGTGATTTAACTCATAACACCCTAGTACAACATTGCATAAATTCGGCAAAACTCTGCGTTCCTCTGCGCTACGCCAGTTGCTACAACGCGGGGAACCCGCGCAACGCACTGGCTTAACTTTGCGTGCCTCTGCATTTAAAAACACAACGATTTTACAAAAAAAAGCATGAGTACGAAAAAACCTCAACTTAGATTAGGTGCATTCTTGCCCAGCACTGGTCATCACGTAGCGTCATGGCGACACCCCGAAGCCCAAGCTAATGCTGGTTTGAACTTTCAGCATTATAAAAAGCTGGCACAGACGGCAGAACGCGGCAAATTTGACATGATCTTCTTTGCAGATGGTGTGGCTGTGCGCGATCGCAATCAAAGCGCCGACCTTTTGAGCCGGAATGGCAAACTCGTCCACTTTGAACCTCTTACCCTGTTGTCGGCTTTATCTGTAGTAACGGAAAACATCGGTTTGACGGCCACAGTATCGACCACCTACAACGAGCCTTATCACCTCGCCCGCAAATTTGCATCATTAGATTATCTCAGTGGTGGCCGTGCCGGTTGGAATCTCGTAACTTCTGCTACCGAAGCTGAAGCGTTGAATTTCAATCGGGAAAAGCACATGGAGCATACCCTACGTTATCAGCGTGCCAAAGAGTTTGTGGATGTAGTCACGAAACTCTGGGATAGTTGGGAGGACGACGCCTTCTTACATGATAAGGAATCGGGTATTTACTTCGATCCAAATAAACTGCACGTTCCCAACCACAAAGGCGAGCATTTTTCAGTACGCGGCCCGCTGAATGTGGCGCGTCCCATCCAAGGTTATCCGGTGATCATTCAAGCTGGATCTTCCGAGGATGGTAAGGAGCTAGCTGCACAAACGGCGGAGGTAATTTTCACTGCCCAACAGACCTTGGCAGAAGCTCAGGCATTTTATACAGATGTGAAGGGGAGACTGGCTCAATACGGGCGCTCACCTGACCATCTTAAGATTATGCCAGGTGTATTCCCAGTTATCGGCAAAACTGAGCAAGAAGCTAAGGACAAATTCGATCGAATTCAGGAGTTGATCGATCCGGTGGTCGGCTTAAATTTGCTTGGCTCAATGATCGGTGGATTTGACCTATCTGGCTATCCATTGGACGGGCCGTTGCCGGAGCTACCAGAGACTAACGGGGGTAAAAGCCGTCAGCAACTTCTGATTGACCTAGCTAACAGAGAGAATTTAACGATTCGACAGCTGTATTTGTCGATAGCTGGAGCGCGTGGGCATCGTCAGATTTTAGGCACACCAGAACAAATTGCCGATCAGCTAGAAGATTGGTTTGTCAATGGTGGGGCAGATGGCTTTAATATTATGCCGCCCTGGTTGCCCGGAGGATTGGATGAGTTTGTAGACTTGGTAATTCCTGAATTGCAACGTCGCGGTCTGTTCCGTACAGAGTATGAAGCAGGAACCCTGCGCGAAAATCTTGGTTTACCTCGTCCGGTAAATCAGTTTAGCAAAGTTGCTACTCGTGAAGCGGCGATCGCCTAACTTTTTCTAAAGCAAGTTTTGCAGCAAAAAGGCTCAAGCATTCCTGCCTGAGCCATAACTAAATTCAATTTATAGATTAGCTTCAAGAACTATATCTTTCGATCGGTAGTGGATCAGCTCAGTTAAAATTTATCACCATAGTAATGTAAGATAATTATCTGGATGATGTCTGGTTGATATCTATAACCTCAACAAAGTCTAAATTACTAAAGCTGAGAGTTGGGAAACTCCGGTGAAATTCCGGGACTGTGCCGCAGCTGTGATGGGATGACCCAAGTCAGAATGCCAACTCTCAGGATGTCCTCAAGACACACTCACCGTCTACTCCCTGCGTTGCACGGGGAAGGAGTTCTAAGTTTGGTTTCTAGATTTGCCACTTGTCCTGGCTTGTTTTATGCTACTCCTGCCGCAGATGGTATATTATCTCGCGTTAGAATACCAGGTGGAATTATTAGTAGTCAGCAGTGCCGTGCGATCGCAGATATAGCAGAACAGCACGGTGGCGGCTATCTAGATGTGACTAATCGAGCTAACCTACAAGTTCGTGAAATCCGCACCGGGATAAATGCTGAGGTTCTGAAATATCTACAAAATATGGGATTGGGTTCTGACAATACTGTTGTAGACCAAATCCGCAATATTATGACCAGTCCAACTGCTGGTATCGATCCCCAAGAATTAATCGACACTCGCCCTTTTGTCCAAGGTTGGGATGATTATATTGCTGCACATCCGGCGCTTTCGGGACTGTCGGCAAAATTTAGCGTTTGCTTGGATGGTGGTGGGATAATTCAGGTGTGCGATCGCTTGAATGATATCGCCTTTGTAGCTGTCTTACTTAACGATAATGTTTACTTTCGTCTCTATCTCAGTGTTGGTGAGAAGGGTCAACCGCCCAGCGATACGGGAATTTTGTTATCACCAGAAGACTGTTTGCCCGTCTTAGCAGCTTTAGCGGATGTCTATCTAGCTTATAGTCATACTACGAGTAAGCGGCGGCTACGTTTGAGAGAGTTATTGAATACTTTGGGTTGTGAAAATTATCTCCAAGAAGTTGAGCAGCGTTTACCTTTTTCTTTTTTGTACAGTGAAATAAGAAAAGATTTATTCCCCCAGCAAGGCAAGCTACGGTGTACACACAAGTCTGAAACAGTTCACTCATCTGAGTTTAAGCCTAAGTTTTACCCCTCCCTAACCCTCCCCTTGGAAAGGGGAGGTAACTGTATTTCTAGTTTCCCCCCAATACACGGGGGGATTAAGGGGGGTAATTCGATGTGTGTGTACACTGTAGAGGAAGGCAAAGAAGAAAAATATCAGCATATTGGCATTCATCCCCAACGTCAGCAAGGCTTATTTTACATTGGTGTTGTCTTGCCCCTTGGGCGATTGGAAAGTAGACAGATACGCGGTTTAGCAGATTTAGCAGCAAAATACGGTAGTGGAACTCTCAGGCTAACCCCTTGGCAAAATTTGCTCCTGACAGATATTCCTCAACGATGGGTTGCTGATGTCCAAAGTGAAATTGCTTTATTAGGATTAGATTGCTCTGCAACCAATATCAAGGGCGGATTAGTTGCCTGTTCAGGAAAAAAAGGTTGCGCCGCTTCTGCCACAGACACTAAAAGTCATGCGTTGGCATTGGCAGAGTATCTTAAAACTCGCGTTACTCTCGATTATCCAGTTAATATCCACTTCACTGGCTGCGAAAAATCTTGTGCCCAGCACAGCAAAAGTGATATCACTCTCCTCGGTGTCAGCATTGAAGCTGAAAATAGAACTGTGGAAGGCTATCACGTTTATGTTGGTGACAGCAATCAGAAATTCGGACGCGAACTATATCAATATGTAAATTTTGCTGAATTACCTACATTAATAGAGCGGATGCTATATGTATATAAAATTCAACGCCTAAATTCTGATGAGTCCTTTGGAGAATTTGCTAATCGATATCCAATAGCACAATTACAGCAGTTATTTAATAAATATTTAGAAAATGGAACCACAGATAAATACAGATGATTGATTCCTCCCTTTCTCTGACTCTGTGTTCTCTGCGGTTAATTAAATTAGGTATTCTTCTATTAAAAAAGAAGTATCTATACTAACTAACAAATCAATCCAAAATTTAAAATCTAAAATCCCAAATTGAATGCCCGACTATATCCGAGATGCCAACGAAATTTACCGTAATTCCTTCGCAATCATTCGGTCAGAAGCGAACCTAGATGTGCTGCCACCAGATGTAGCAAAAGTTGCTGTGCGTCTAATTCATGCCTGTGGAATGACGGATATTGTCACAGACTTGGGATATTCACCAACAGCAGTGCAATCCGCAAGAGCAGCACTGGCCGCAGGAGCGCCAATACTGTGCGATTGCCGAATGGTTGCTGATGGCGTTACCAGACGGCGGTTGTCTGCAAACAATCAAGTTATCTGTACCCTCAACGAGCCAGAAGTGCCAGAACTTTCCCAGCGTATGGGTACTACAAGGTCGGCGGCAGCTATAGAATTATGGCGATCGCACCTGGAAGGCTCAGTAATTGCAATTGGGAATGCGCCCACAGCCCTGTTCCGACTGTTAGAAATACTCGATGCAGGAGTGCCCAAACCTGCGATTATCTTGGGCTTTCCAGTGGGCTTTGTCGGTGCAGCCGAATCAAAAGCCGCACTGGCAGCAGATAGCAGGAATGTACCATTTTTAACCTTACACGGTCGGCGCGGTGGAAGTGCGATCGCGGCAGCAGCAGTTAACGCCCTGGCAACGGAGGAAGAATGAATATGCAACCTAAAGGTCGTCTTTATGGAATTGGTGTCGGCCCGGGCGATCCCGAACTATTGACCCTCAAAGCGCTGCGGTTACTACGTGCGGCTCCTGTAGTAGCTTATCAATCAGCCACAGATAAAGAAAGTATCGCTAGAGCGATCGTGGCGCAGTATCTTCCTGGCAATCAAATCGAGGTACTATTTCACCTCCCCCGCGCTTTGGAACCAGAAAAGGCAAAATCTATTTATGACCAGGAAATTGAACCAATTGCCGAGCATCTAGCAGCAGGTCGAGATGTCGTGGTACTGTGCGAGGGCGATCCATTTTTCTATGGTTCATTTATGTACCTGTTCACGCGGTTATGCGACCAATACGAAACAGAAGTTGTCCCCGGAGTTTCCTCGCTGATGACTTGTCCGGTAGCCTTGGGTGTACCTTTCACCTACTACAATGATATTCTCACAGTCTTACCCGCCCCGTTGCCAGCAGAAGAACTGACTACACATCTGCTAATGACTGATGCCGCCGCAATTATGAAACTAGGTCGTCACTTTACCAAAGTACGAGATATCCTGCATAAATTAGGGCTAGCGTCACGAGCAAGATATATTGAGCGGGCATCAACATCACAGCAACGTATCATCCCCCTAGATGAAGTCGATCCAGCCGAGGTACCCTATTTCTCAATGATTGTGATTCCCACCAAGAATCGACTATAGACTGACCTTTTCTTTTTAGTTAAGGTATTCTTTAACTGATGATTAAGACTTGACCATAAAGAAATACTTCAATAAAAGTTGATGGCTTCTAATAGCACCTTCACTCCTGATACGATCGCTGCTGGCTTTCATGCCCTGTCTGACCCCCTACGGATTAAGGTATTAGAACTGCTGCGCTCTCAAGAACTATGCGTCTGTGACCTGTGTGAACACCTGGGAACTACTCAATCTAAACTGTCTTTTCACCTCAAAACCCTGAAAGAAGCGGGTTTAGTTCGCGCTCGTCAAGAAGGGCGCTGGATTTACTACAGCCTCAATCTACCGCAGTTTGCTGTCTTAGAGCAGTATTTAGCAGAATTCCGCCGCTTTAGCCCCATATTACCTATTCGTCCCCCCTGCGATCCTTAAATATTCATCAATTTTTTTTGTAATATTTCGTTTAATTTTAGTTTTATAGGCATTGACAAATCAATTTTTTTTGAAATGATAGAGATATACTCTTGATATAACTCACGAATTTTAGATTTTCAATTTTGGATGTTGGATTGAATAATCTGAAATTCCTGCTCGAAGCTCCTGCATTTATGTATGGGGTTAATTGTAATGAACAAAAATACTTCAAAACGCCTCTCCTTTATTGACCGCTTCCTAACCTTATGGATTTTTTTAGCAATGGCTATTGGTGTTGGTCTAGGCTATTTCTTTCCTGGAGTAGAAGCCTTTATCAATCAGTTCCAGGTGGGAGCAACCAATATAGCGATCGCCATCGGGTTAATTTTGATGATGTATCCGCCCTTAGCCAAGGTGCGGTATGAAGAATTAGGGGATGTATTTCGCAACGGAAAAATTCTTGGTGTTTCACTAATTCAAAATTGGATTATTGGGCCAATTTTGATGTTTGCTCTGGCAGCTATCTTCTTACATAATTACCCAGAATACATGACAGGATTGATTCTGATTGGATTAGCCCGGTGTATTGCAATGGTAGTTGTGTGGAGTGACTTGGCACGAGGCAATACAGAATATACGGCTGGCTTGGTTGCCTTTAACAGCATCTTTCAAGTCATCTTTTATAGTCCTTATGCTTGGTTTTTCATTACTGTACTGCCGCCACTGTTTGGTTTACAAGGCAGTGTTGTTAATGTCAGCATTGCTGAGATTGCTAAAAGTGTGTTTATCTATCTCGGTATTCCCTTTTTAGCTGGATTTTTCACTCGTTACTTCTTAGTAAAAGTGAAAAGTAAACAGTGGTATCACGAGGAATTTGTGCCTAGAATCAGCCCCATTACACTGATTGCTTTATTATTTACAATCGTCGTTATGTTCAGCTTGAAAGGGAATTTGATTGTTCAAATCCCCTTCGATGTGGTGAAGATTGCAATTCCATTGATCGTCTACTTTATCATCATGTTTTTGGTCAGCTTTTACATGGCTTGGCGCGTTAAAACAGACTATTCTAGAGCCGCAAGTGTCGCGTTTACATCGGCAGGAAATAATTTTGAACTAGCGATCGCAGTGGCGATCGCAGTATTTGGAATTAATTCGGGTGTTGCTTTTGCCGCCGTCGTCGGGCCTTTGGTGGAAGTGCCTGTATTGATTGGTCTCGTTAATGTGGCTTTCTGGTTTGAAAAACGTTATTTTTCGCCATCTGAATCGAGAATCTTTTAAATTTAGGCAAATTATTCAAAGGAGTTGAACCATGAAACGTGTGATGTTTGTCTGCAAAAAGAATTCTGCCCGTTCCCAAATGGCGGAAGGTTTTGCTAAAACTCTTGGTAAAGGAAAGATTGCAGTGATTAGCTCTGGGTTGGAAGCAAGTCAGGTTAGACCAGAAGCGATCGCAACCATGAAAGAAATTGGTATCGACATTACCGATCAACACTCCAAACCCCTGAGTGATTTCCAAGCACAAGACTTTGATATCGTGATTTCTTTGTGTGGCTGTGGGGTGAATTTGCCGCCTGAATGGGTTGTACGGGAAATATTTGAAGACTGGCAGTTAGACGATCCAGTAGAACAACCAGAAATTTTTCCGAGAGTCCGCGATGAAATCAAAGAACGGGTCACTCAATTAATTGAGTCTGTAAATCAAGAAATTACACCTGCTTGATAAGCATTACAAGGATGCTTTATTTCTTGGAAATCCCTAACCAATTATCATGACGACATTTGACCATCCCCCCAGAATTTTATTTTTGTATGGCTCCCTGCGCGAGCGTTCCTATAGCCGCCTTTTGGCAGAGGAAGCCGCACGCATCATTGAAGAATTTGGAGCAGAGGTGAAGTTTTTCGATCCCCGTGAACTGCCGATTTACGGTAGCGTACTTGACACCCACCCAAAGGTGCAGGAGTTGCGTCAATTAAGCTTGTGGTCAGAAGGGCAAGTTTGGTCTAGCCCAGAGTTGCACGGTCAGATTTCTGGCATTATGAAAAATCAAATTGATTGGATTCCGCTCAGTATTGGAGCCGTTCGCCCGACTCAAGGAAGAACTTTGGCTGTGATGCAAGTGAGTGGAGGATCTCAGTCTTTTAACGCTGTCAACACATTAAGAATTCTTGGACGCTGGATGCGGATGTTCGCGATCCCCAATCAATCGTCAGTCGCTAAAGCATATCAGGAGTTTAACGAAGACGGCACTATGAAAGATTCGCCCTACCGCGATCGCGTTGTTGATGTTATGGAAGAACTTTACAAATTTACCTTGCTATTGCGTGACAAAGTTGATTATCTCACAAACCGCTATAGCGAACGTAAGGAAAAAGCTGCCAAAGAGACAATCAAGATAGCTTCTCAATCTCTTGAAATTATCCCTCTTCTGTCACTTTCCGACATAAGCAAGTAGTAAATAACTGAAATT